>NZ_JAGFPF010000098.1:0-7958 GCF_025962695.1 Candidatus Symbiopectobacterium sp. NZEC135
ACCGTCAATCTCGCCCCGGCGGATCTGCCCAAGGAGGGCGGGCGCTACGATCTGCCCATCGCACTATCGATTCTGGCCGCCTCAGAGCAGATTTGTGGCAAGGCATTAGCGCAGTATGAGTTTCTGGGCGAATTGGGATTGTCCGGGGCGCTGCGTGCGGTTACCGGCGCGATCCCGGCAGCCATTGCGGCGGGTAAGGCGGGCCGCCGGCTTATTTTGCCACTGGATCATCAGCAGGAAATGGCACTTATCGGGCATGGTGAAGTGCTACTGGCAGAACACCTCAATGCGGTGTGCGCCTTTTTGCACAGCGCTGAGCCGTTAGCCAGCAGCCAGGCAATTGAAATTCCTGCACCCGTCCACAACAACGACCCGGACCTGGCAGACATCATTGGGCAAGAGCAGGGAAAACGGGCGCTCGAAGTCACCGCCGCCGGAGGCCACAACCTGCTCCTGATGGGGCCACCCGGCACCGGAAAAACCATGCTGGCGAGCCGTCTCGCCGGACTATTACCGCCGTTGAGCAACGAAGAGGCGCTGGAGGTGGCCGCCATTAACAGCCTGGTGAGCACGACAGATCCCACACTGAGCTTGTGGCACACTCGCCCCTTTCGGGCACCGCACCACAGTGCATCCATGACGGCACTGGTGGGCGGTGGTGGATTGCCAAAACCGGGAGAGATCTCGTTGGCGCACAATGGCATCCTGTTTCTCGATGAGTTACCCGAGTTCGAGCGGCGTGTACTGGATGCCCTGCGAGAACCCTTAGAAGCCGGTGAAATCGTGATTTCTCGCACGCGAGCTAAAGTGAACTATCCCGCCCGCGTGCAACTGGTCGCCGCCATGAACCCCAGCCCATCGGGGCACTATCAAGGTATCCATAACCGATTGCCGGTACAGCAGATCCTGCGCTATCTGGGAAAACTCTCCGGGCCGTTTCTCGACCGGTTCGATCTGTCGATTGACGTTCCGCTACTGCCCCCTGGAACACTGCACAAACAGGGGCGACAGGGAGAACGCAGCGCCGACGTTCGAGCGCGCGTCTTGGCGGCACGAGAGAGGCAACTGGCACGAACGGGGAAAATCAATGCGCACCTGACACCACCGGAAATGGATATTCACTGCCGCTTGCACGAAGAGGATGCTGTCTGGCTGGAGGCGTTAATGACCAAGCTGGAGCTGTCTGTGCGTGCCTGGCACCGCATTTTGAAGGTCGCCAGGACCATCGCCGATCTGGCGCAACAGCCCGATATCCAGCGCGACCATTTGGCGGAAGCGATCAGTTATCGCTGCATGGATAGGTTACTGCGCCGCTTGCACCGCGATTTAGGGTAAAGCACCGACATAAAAAACGGGGCCATTGGCCCCGTGAATGCAAAACTTAATCGTCGCTATCGGTGTATTCTTCCACCGCATCCATCTGCGGCTTACCGCCGGACAGCGTGTGGAAACGCTTCGGGCGACGAATACGTGCAACATATTTAGCCCAGGTTTTTTCCATGTCGGTGGATGCATCACGCTCACCGCGGCACATGGCGACGAATTGAATCTCTTCCTCGGTCGCCGGTTGGCGTTTACCCAGGTCAAGCTCATTCAGCGCGTAGCCATAACGCTCCAACATCTGGGCTTCTTTAATGGTGAAGTCACCGTGACGAGAGAAGCCGCGTGGGTAGGATTTATTATCAAAAAAACGATTCGTTGTAGAGAAGCTTTCCGCCATCTTACACGCTCCTAATTCTTTTATGGTCGTGCTGTTTATGGCGCGGAGTATTAGATAGGCTTGACATTCTGTAAAACAAAACATTTAAATCATCACGACAAATTTTTTTTGGAGATGGACGTGGATACCGAATTACTGAAAACCTTCCTGGAAGTCAGCAGAACGCGGCATTTTGGACGCGCCGCAGAATCGCTCTATCTGACCCAGTCGGCGGTCAGCTTTCGTATCCGCCAATTAGAAAATCAACTTGGTGCAAATTTGTTCACTCGCCATCGCAATAATATTCGCCTGACACCGGCGGGCGAGCGGTTGTTGCCCTACGCAGAGAGTCTGATGGGCACCTGGCAGTTGGCCAAAAAAGAGGTCGCACGCTCGCAGCAGCACCAGTTGCTGTCGATTGGTGCGACGGCATCGCTGTGGGAATCCTACCTGACCCCCTGGCTGCAAACGTTGTATCAGCAGCGCCCGCTGCTTCAGCTTGAAGCGCGCATTGCACAACGCCACTCTCTGGTGCAGCAGTTACACGAACGGCGATTGGACCTGCTGATCACCACCGAGCAACCCAAAATGGAAGAGTTAACCAGTCATCTGTTAGGAAACTTCTCTCTGGCGCTGTTCGCCACACAGGATGAGGAGCAGACCGAACGGCCTTTCATCAAATTGGAATGGGGTGCAGATTTCCATCAACATGAAGGGCGACTATTGAGTAACGAGCAGCTTCCTATCCTGACCACCACCTCCGCACACCTGACGCGCCAGCTGTTGCTGACCACCGGCGGCTGTGCCTTTCTGCCACGCCATTGGGAGAAAACGTACCCACTGCTTTACATACAGCAAAATACGCCACCAGTGATCCGCCCGCTGTATGCCGTTTGGCTGCAAAACAGCGACCAGCAGGCGTTAATCCGTCAACTGCTTAAAACCCCTATTGCCGACATGTTATGAGCCGCGTAGCGCCGTCAGGCGCGTTTAGCGACCCAAAATGCACTCAGCCCTTTCTGCAAGACGATAAAGGCAAACAGCAGGATGCCAATAACGATCTTGGTCCACCAGGAGCTGAGCGTGCCATCAAAGGTGATATAGGTTTGAATCAGCCCTTGAATCAGCACCCCAAAGAAGGTGCCCAGCACCGTGCCCACGCCGCCGGTCAAGAGCGTACCGCCAATCACCACGGCTGCAATCGCATCCAGCTCCACGCCGCTCGCAGCCAGCGCATAACCCGCGGAGGTATAGAGCGAGAACACAATGCCAGACAGCACCGCCAGCGTGCTGGAAAGCATATAGATCTGAATGGTGGTTTTTCTCACCCGCACCCCCATCAGCTCAGCTGACGTGATATTGCCGCCAATAGCATAAACGCGATGGCCAAAACAGGTGCGGTGCGCCAAGACCATCCCAACAATCACCGTCATCAGCATGATCAACGCCAAAAAGGTCAGGCGCCCACCGCCGGGCATGCGCCACGCTAATCCGGCAAGCTGTTGATACACGGGGTGTTCAATCGGGATAGACTCCTGAGAGACAATAAAGCTCATGCCGCGTACAAAGAACATACCGGCCAGCGTGATGATAAACGCAGGCAGTTTCAGGGTATCGATTATCCACCCCATCAGCGCACCAAATGCCGCCCCCATCACCAGCGCCAGCGCAATGGCATAGCCGGGATGCATACCATAAGTACCAATCAGCTTGGCTAACAGCACGCCGGTAAACGCGATCACCGAGCCGACGGAGAGATCGATCCCACCGGAGAGGATCACAAAGGTCATGCCGACAGCGACGATCCCGATAAAGGCATTATCCGTCAGCAGGTTGAAGAACACGCGCGTGGAAGCAAACCCCGGAAACTGGCTCAAGCAAAACAGATAGCCGACGATAAAAACCCCGAGCGTAATCAACAGCGGAATATTCCGTTTGAGCATTATTCGTGCCTCCGCAACAGGCGACGCAGCGAGAAGCGTGGAGACTGCATAATCAGCACCGCCAACACCACCAACGCCTTGAGCACCAGGTTGAGTTCAGGACGGTATCCTGCTAACAGAATACCGGTATTCATACTTTGAATAATCAACGCCCCAACCACCGCAAGCAGCAGATTAAACCGCCCGCCCAGTAACGATCCACCGCCGATCACCACCGCCAGAATGGCATCCAGTTCAAGCCACAAACCGGCATTGTTTGCGTCCGCACCGCGGATATCGGCGGTAATAATCACCCCCGCCACCGCTGCGCAAACACCGCAGATGACATAGACCGAAATCAGGATCAAGCGCGTGCTGATGCCCGCATTTCTGGCCGAACGCACGTTGATACCCACCGCTTCGATAAATAAGCCCAATGCGGTTTTGCGCGTCAGTAACCAGAGCAGAAGCAGCATGGCACACGCGATAATCACTGGCATTGGCAGGTAGAACAGCGAGCCGCTACCCAGATGTGCCAGCGCAGGATGTGCGAAGGTAATAATCTGCCCTTCGGTAATCAGCTGTGCGACACCCCGACCAGCCACCATTAGCATCAAGGTCGCCACAATCGGCTGGATCTGTAACACGGCGACCAGAAAACCATTCCACAGTCCGCACACTGCGCCGGTGAGCACTGCCGCCAGTAAAATCACCGGCAATGCATAGCCTTGCGCCGCCAGGCTCGCTGCCGTGGCACCGGCGATAGCCATCACCGCCCCCACCGAGAGATCAATACCGCCGGTAGCAATCACCAGCGCCATGCCCAAGGCCAGCAATGCGACCGGCGCGCCGCGATTAAGAATATCGATCAGGCTGCCGAACAAACGACCATCTTGCACATGCAGCGAAAAGAAATTGGGCGCTACCAGGCTATCGATTAACAGGATGACCACCAACGCCGCAATCTGTGGTAGCCCTTTACTGACGCCGAAGCGCACCCGACGCTCGGATTTAACATGGCTGTCCGTCATGCGCACCTCCTGGTTGTAATGCAATGGCTTGCATCACGGCAGCAACGGAAATCTCCTGATGCGCCAGATGTGCCACCTGCTTTCTGTCGCGCAACACAATGATACGGTCGGCATAACCGGTCAGCTCTTCCAACTCAGAAGAGATAACCAGCAGCGCCATACCGCGCTCACACAGTTTTTCGATCAAACGAATGATTTCGGCATGGGCACCGACATCAATGCCACGCGTCGGCTCATCAAGAATGAGAAAACGCGGTTCTGTCGCCAGCCAGCGTGAGAGCAACACCTTTTGCTGGTTGCCGCCAGACAGATACTGAATTTCCTGTTCCGGGCCCGGCGTGCGTATCCCCAATCTCTCAATGAACATTTCTGCAATGCGGGTTTGCTCTTTTAACGCCAGCGGACGTAGCCACCCACGCTGGGCCTGCAACGCCAGAATAATGTTCTCTCGCACAGTCGCGGAACCGACGATACCTTCAGTTTTGCGATCTTCAGGACAATACCCAAAACCCAGCCTGCCCGCCTTGCGTGGGCTACGAATGGAGACGGGCTGACCATCTACTTTCGCCTCACCGCTATCCGGCGTTTTAATGCCAAAGACGAGCTGTGCGGTTTCTGTGCGACCCGATCCCAGCAATCCAGCCAGCCCGACGATTTCGCCCGGCGCGACCGACAAATCAAAGGGATCAACCATATTACGGCGACCATAGCCACGGAACTCGACCAACGGATCGCCGGTTTCAGCCGCATGGGCTGAGCGCTTCAAGAGTGATTCATCAAAACTGTGGCCCAGCATCATCTGTACCAGGTCGATACGTGGCAACGCCGCCGTCATTTCACTGCCCACCAATTTGCCGTTGCGCAACACGGTGATGCGATCGCTCAGGCGATAAACCTGATCGAGAAAATGGGTAACAAAAATCATGCCCACGCCGTGCTCACGCAGATGGGACAGAATGCCGAACAGCATGTCGACCTCATTGGCATCCAGGCTGGCAGTGGGTTCATCAAGGATCAGCACCTTGGCGGAGAGATCGACCGCTCGAGCGATAGCAATGATCTGCTGAATGGCGATCGAGTAGTTGCCCAAAGGATCGGTAACATCTATCCGTAACCCGTAGTAGGCGACAATTTCTCTGGCAAGCCGCGCCATCTCTTTCTGATCAATCATGCCGAAGCGCAAGGGTTCCCGGCCCAAAAACAAATTCGCCGCCACCGACAGATTGGGTAAAAGGTTGACCTCCTGGTAAACGGTACCGATACCTAAAGCTTGCGCGTGTGCGGTGTTTAACGGATCGATAGCGTTGCCTTCGAGAAAAATATCCCCTGCTGAACGCCGATAAACGCCGGTCAATGCTTTTATCAGCGTCGATTTTCCCGCACCGTTTTCACCCAGCAGGGCAACAATTTCCCCTTTGCGTAGCGTGAAATCGACGCTATCCAACGCTTTAATACCAGGAAATTCGACGCTCATTCCCTGGATGTCCAACAGCAATTCAGTGTCCATCAGACTCACCTATGCCACTTGCGTTTGGGTGTTGGTCAAAACACAACCTTATTGATTACGCCTAAAACATCAGGTAACGATGGCGCATTGCACGCCATCGTTATCAGGCTTAATAACCGAGGTCTTTTTTGGATTGGTATTCCGCTTGCGCCGTATCCGGCAATAATAATCTTGATTCAGTCTGAATAAATTTCTGCGGCTGCTTCCCTTCTTTTTTCAAGGCAATTAACGCATCAAATGCTGGGCCAGCCATATTTGGCGTCAGCTCTACGGTAGCATTGGCTTCACCATCGATCATTGCTTTAAAAATATCGGGAACCGCATCGATAGAAACCACTTTAATTTGCGAGCCCGGTTTTAATCCGGCCTCTTTAATGGCTTGAATGGCACCGATCGCCATGTCATCGTTATGGGCATAAACCGCGCAGATATTTTTGCCGTTCTGCTCCGCTTTAATGAAGCTTTCCATCACCTCTTTACCCTTGCTGCGGGTAAAATCGCCTGATTGCGAGCGGATGATCTTCACATTCGGAGAAGCAGCGATGCCGTCAACAAACCCTTTTTTGCGGTTTATTGCGACGCTCGACCCAACCGTGCCTTGCAACTCAACAACGTTACAGGGCTGACCGGCTACATCCTTCAGCAGCCATTCGGCAGCCACCTTACCTTCGTAGACGCTGTCAGAAGCAACCGCAGCGGTATACAAGGAGGGATCGTTAACATCGATCATACGGTCCAGCAGGAATACCGGTATTTTTGCTTCCTTGGCTTCCTGAAGGACTGGCGTCCAACCCGTTGCAACCACGGGGGCGATAAAAATGGCGTCAACGCCTTGTGCAATAAACGATCTTACTGCTTTGATCTGGTTCTCTTGTTTCTGTTGTGCATCCGCGATTTTTAAGGTGATACCCCGTTTTTCTGCTTCCTGTTTAGCGACTTTGGTTTCAGCAGAGCGCCATCCCGACTCGGAACCGATTTGAGAAAATCCCACGGTGAGCGCCGAAGCTTGTGTTGCGCCACATAATGCTGTAGCGACAGCCATTGCGACCAGTAAACGCCTGTACATAATCTACTCCTTTATGAGCAGCCGACAGCTTTTTGGCTTGTTTGCAGGTTTTAACCCCACGTCAATGCGTGCAGGTTGTACAGAGATACGACATGCACCTGACATTTTTTATCAGGGCTTATCTGTTTTAGTCGAAATAGTGACAAAGCGGGATGAGCAAGCTCACAACCTGGTATTACGATAGGTTTGTACATGTTTACAGCTAATTCATTCAGCCATTTTCAGGCGTTTACCCACAGGAGGAGGGGCAAATTAATGCATATAAACAGTATGGGATTATTTGCGCGTTACGCTAAAAACGCTGTACCACAAAAACTATGCACAGCAAAAAGGGCTGTCCTTTCGGACAGCCCCTTCGCTGGATAAAAGCCTGGCAGTTCCCTACTCTCACATGGGGAAGCCCCACACTACCATCGGCGCTACGGCGTTTCACTTCTGAGTTCGGCATGGGGTCAGGTGGGACCACCGCGCTATCGCCGCCAGGCATATTCTGTTTCACACTCACCGCTTTTCAGCCATGAATGCCAATCTGTTAAACAAGCTGAATCTCTTCACGAGTTCTGATTATTCGTATCATCCTGATACTCACCCCTTCGGGGCCAGCGCTCCGCGCTGTTCAAAATCGTTCCAGACGATTTTGTCGATTTCTCTCAATCCAACACCAAAACATCTTCGGCGTTGTAAGGTTAAGCCTCACAGGTCATTAGTACTGGTTAGCTCAATGCATCGCTGC
>NZ_JAGFPF010000990.1:0-796 GCF_025962695.1 Candidatus Symbiopectobacterium sp. NZEC135
GACAGAGCAGAAAATTGTTAACAGGACAGGAGAAGTATGGACAGTCTTTTTGTATACGGCACGCTGATGCCCGGGTGTGAAAATGCACATTTACTCGAGTCGATAGGTGGTTCCTGGGTGCAGGGTTCCGTGTGCGGTTCGCTGCTTGATGCAGGATGGGGGGCCGGTATGGGGTATCCTGGGATTGTTCTGGATGACACTGGAAACCGCGTTGAAGGATATTTGTTTTACTCGGCGCGCCTGGCGGAGCATTGGGATGCACTCGATGAATTTGAAGGTGAGGAGTATGCCAGAGTGCCGGTAGACGTCACGACAAAAGACGGAGAGATTGTCACCGCTTTCATCTACACGGTGGTACCCGAAGCACGCTAGTGCGGCGGCATTATGACTGTCTTTCCACCTATGGCGGTGGGCTTGCTATAAAAAAAGCGTTTTTTACGTACCTCCAGCCCACTGTCATTATCTTTAATTCTGTCAATATTGATTCGAACTATGTCCATTTATCTTTAATTATCTTTATGAAATAAAATATAAAAAAAGCTATTTCCCCCTATAATTTGATGGCGGTGCAGGAAGCGATAAGGCCAGTCATTATTATCTCATCAGGAATGCCATTGGCGAGACTTTATACTGCATCGAACGTTTGGATGCAAAAGAGTTTATCAATGGAAGATATGGGGCAATACCGTCAGCTCAATGCTGGCGAGGAATATCAGTTCTCTCAGTACACTTTATTACTGATACAGAACAATGGGCAAGAATGTCACCTTCGCTTTCGCGACAAAGCCAATACGGC
>NZ_JAGFPF010000991.1:0-795 GCF_025962695.1 Candidatus Symbiopectobacterium sp. NZEC135
GGTTAACATGTTTTTCACTGTCAAGCGTGCTCAAGGCCGCCAGGTGTTTAATACTGCTCACAGTATAATAATTAGGGTAATCAGCAGTTGCCATTTTTCGGGTTAAATATTCACTGAGTGGCATTCCCAGAAAGGTGTCAAACACCCAGTTTCTGATCACTATCGCAACTTGCTCACGCGAAAGATGCTCTCCTTTTTGACTTCCATATTCCCCTGAGGCACGGAGAATATGCCTGGCCACGATATCCATTCTGTGTAATGGCACTGAGTCACCCTCAATGTCCATATTAAAAAGCCAATGTGCAACCCCAGAGACCAGTTGCTCTTTAGATAAAGCACAATATTTTTCACTGCACGGTAACACCCCTTTTTTTCTCAAAAAATGGATGAGGTTTTCATTGTTTTTTCCATTATTCACCGAAGGCGTTTTTCGATGCCGGATAATAGGGTGTGTTGTTAGCACCTCAGCCGGAGGCATAGGGAAAAGAGGTGTTACTCCCGTTGCTGGCCGCGATGCCTTATCGAGCTGATTTATCATGCCGATGCTCAAGGTGACATGTTGCGGCACACCCTCTGGGCTGCGTGGCGTAACTGATTGTAATTCCGAACCGGTTAACGCCTTTGCGGTGCTCACCGTGCTATTAGACACCGTACTGAGTAATGATAAAAGCTGTAATAGCGCATGAGCTATACTGTGCCTGTCCCTATTTCCTGAATGTAATCCCGGCGTGCTGGCTAATCGTTTTACCTGCTCATCCTGTTGACGCTGATCCCCATATTTTTTATCTTGCTGAT
>NZ_JAGFPF010000993.1:0-794 GCF_025962695.1 Candidatus Symbiopectobacterium sp. NZEC135
TACGGCATTCTGTATAGCTAACGCGTTCAAGGGGAGGTTGTTTTCTTTCAAAGTAACTGCCATCAAATAAAACGATCTCCCGATCATCATCAAGAACATACATGCCTTGAAATGTACCGGGGCGTACAGCATAAAAACGGTTTTTGATACAAATGGCTAATTTATCGGTAGCAGAATGTGGGTCTGAATAATGGAAAATGCCCTGCGCATCGGGTTTGGTCTCAGAGAAAAAGGCCTTATCCAGTTCAGGAAGGTTGTGCGTGCGTAGGTTAATGTGATGTGTGGCTGACAGCATCTCCGGTTCGGGGATATTGACGTTGACGTGCTCGAAAGAAAGGGTGTTATCAAGCACCACCGCGCGGCTCTCTTGTGCCAGTGAGTTTTTTATTTTATCAATAAACTCATAACCCTCTGTATTAAAACGACCGACCTTGTCTAACGTTATCATCAAGACAAGGTTGACGATGTCGTTCGATACTTTATTCCATTCTTGTTGCCTTTCCTCGCTGGTATCGCCTTCGAAAGCGTGTTCGAGATGAATTGCCAACGCAGCAAGAGGAGTGATTGGATTGGGCAGAATGGCCGAGGCATCAATGTCTCTTTCCCAGATGTCGCGAGTGACTTCGGCATCTGATGTTATCCGCGAATCCAGATCGCTGAAAAAACATTCGCGCTGCCTGTTCGCCATAAAAGTGAAGAAGGTTGAGGATGCAATAGGTGTGCGCTGTGCGCCTATTTTGTGTTTATCCCGTTCGCGATTAACGCTATTGGATTGTGACGTTAACCAATTATCT
>NZ_JAGFPF010000992.1:0-794 GCF_025962695.1 Candidatus Symbiopectobacterium sp. NZEC135
AGATGCGCAGGATCGACCCGATTATGGGCGCCGAACTCGATAAATCCGCCTTTTTCGTTACCCTCGATACGTTTGATACCCAGCGATTGTGCGCGCTGGCGCAGCGCGGCAATCTGCAACAGATGGCGCGTGGCATCCGGCAGGGTGCCAAAGCGATCGATAAGCTCCACTTTCAGTTCTTCCAGCGCGTTATCATCCTTGGCGCTGGCAATGCGCTTGTAGAACGACAAACGGGTATTGACGTCAGGGATAAAGGCCTCCGGCAGCAGGGACGGCAGGCGTAATTCCACCTCGGTCTGGCTGCTGATCAGATCTTCCAAAGAGGGCTCGCGCCCGGCTTTGAGCGCATCGACCGCGCTTTCCAACAGCTCCATATAGAGCGAAAAACCGACGGTGGTCATTTGCCCACTCTGATCTTCGCCAAGCAGTTCACCCGCACCGCGAATCTCTAAATCATGGGTTGCCAGTGCAAAGCCTGCGCCCAGATCTTCCAATGATGCGATGGCTTCCAGCCGTTTATGTGCATCGGTGCTCATCGCCTTCGGGTTCGGTGTCAGCAGATAGGCATAGGCCTGATGGTGCGAGCGGCCGACGCGGCCGCGCAGTTGGTGCAACTGAGCCAGACCGAAATGGTCGGCGCGCTCAATGATGATGGTATTGGCGCTGGGAATATCGATGCCGGTCTCAATGATGGTGGTGCACACCAGCACGTTAAAGCGTTGATGGTGGAAATCGCTCATCACGCGTTCCAGATCCCGTTCGCGCATTTGGCCGTGACCAATCGCGATGCGCGC
>NZ_JAGFPF010000994.1:0-793 GCF_025962695.1 Candidatus Symbiopectobacterium sp. NZEC135
GGCGTGGATTGTTTTCTTACTTTTTATTCCGCTACTTACCTCTCTCATCTACCTTATCGTGCGCGGCAAGGGCATGGCAGAGCGACATCGCGCACAGGTGAAAAAATCAGTCTCAGCAACTAACGAATATATTCGTGAGGTCGCGGGGAAATCGCCCGCCGAGCACATATCAGAAGCTAAGAAGTTGTTAGATGATGGCATCATTACTGAAGAGGAATACCAAAAACTCAAAGCGAAAGCCCTGGCTTGATTGATAGAGATTAGCTACACGCCGATATTTATTCTTCTGCAACAGCGGAAAAGGGACGGCGATGGCGATAAAATGAAGTATAACTTTGTGACACTTTCTTACGCGGCAACGAGAGAGCGGCGTTTGCGGTTCTGTTTTAATCATCGTCTGGATGAAAACAACGTAACTATCGTGGATGATGGTTAGCAGGCTATACCGATGAACGCAAAAACACTCACAACGTTACTGTCTCTTTGCCCGGCATTTTTATTAAGCATCGCGCACGCAGCCGATCGTCGTCTGGTACAGGAACCCGCTTATCCGCAGCACATTTGTTCCACCCTGACGCCCGAACCGGGAAATAATCAGCAACGGATTCAGCAGGCCATCGAACGCTGCCCTGCGGGTCAAGCCGTGAAATTAATTGCCGCCAACGGCCACAATACCTTTCTAAGCGGCCCACTGAGTATGCGTTCCGACACGTGGCTGTGGGTAGATAAAGGTGCCGTGCTCGCGGCCTCCGCCAACCCCGCTGATTACGACAAAGGCAAAGGAATGTGCGGC
>NZ_JAGFPF010000995.1:0-791 GCF_025962695.1 Candidatus Symbiopectobacterium sp. NZEC135
ATGATCGGTGTGTGGGGCTTTTTAATCACCAACCTGATTGCGCCCTTTCCCCGCCCGCTGAACATCTTCATGATGGTTGCAATGGGGTTTACGCTGTTGATGCACGGTTTTCAGGTGCTGTTGTTACGCGCCAGCCACGGTAAAGAACAGGGGCCACTGAGCCGCGCGCTGGAAGCACGTATTTTTCTGTTCGGCGTATTTGAACTGCTGGCGTGGCAAAAAAAGATGAAGGGTGTCCAGCCCACTAGCGGGACAAAAAAATAGTCCTATGCGGGTACGAAGGACACAAAGCGTGAGCCCTGTACCTGCAACCTGCCCGTCATACCCAACGCCAGCGCCTGATACTGGGCCTCGCTCAGGTAGCAGGTGATGTTTTCTCCTGCGGGCAATAGCCTAAACGTCGCCTGATAGCGCACCGGAAGATCGGGATTCATCGGTTGCGCGCGCGTGGGGCGAGCCAGCGCTATGGCGCGCAGCGCGACGAGCTCGGCCTCTACCGTGCGCAGTGGCGCGGCATCGTCCGCTGCGCGCTGGCGTCGTTGCCGCAGGAACTGCCGCCACCCGAGAAACAGGATCAGGCTGACAACCAAAGACCACCAGTGGGATATTTCCCACGACATCAGGGCTTTTTCCCAGGAAGGAAAGGGAAAGCGGTGACATTATCACCCAGCTCGGAAATACGGGCCGCCCCTTTCTCCGTCACGGCATCAATGCGGATCACCGCTTGCAGCGGAATAAAGCTGCGATTCACGCCGGAAAACTCGGTTTTCAGCTTCTCGGTAGAAGGGTCC
>NZ_JAGFPF010000996.1:0-765 GCF_025962695.1 Candidatus Symbiopectobacterium sp. NZEC135
ATTGAACTTCTGGCGCATAGGGGACATGGTGAGCGGAATGGTACGTTTGCGCGCAACCAGGAGCATCAGGCAGCCTAAGAGAGCAGAGTGAGGTGCTGATGTTGTTGTCATCTGCGGTATCTTCCACGGCACCACGTGGAAGGTCCCCTGATACAACACTTCATAATTGAGCAAGCTGAGCCAATCGATCATACGCATCTGCGTGAACATACGTGCGCAATAGGGTTGGCATTGACGAAGACCGGGCGTCAGCTTCCCAGCCCCGAGCAGGCTTATAGGATTAAAACCACTCAGCAATAGCCATCCGTCATTGATCAGTACCCGATCCACTTCGCGTAAAATACGGTGTGGGTCCGACGAATAAGAGAGCGTATGCGCCAGCAAACAGGCATCGATGAGAAATGGCACACGTGTCCGTCGCGATAGCGTTGCTGAGCGCGCCGACTTTCAGTAAGTGGAAGCCGAACACACGCGGCCACCATGCAGCCAGTGCATGTTCAAGCGTCTGCTGGTAATGTGTGCCCCAAGGGATATCCTCCCAACACGTTGGCGTAGAGTAAGCCTGGGGCGTATGCGCTGGCTTCATATCTTAGTATTCTCCCTCAGACCCAATAGCTATCTCAGACCAGGTAATAAATGGGGTATCGCATGAATCTTATCAGTATTGCAGCACTTTCAGACAACTACATTTGGCTATTACATGACACACAGCACCGTTGTGTGATTGTCGATCCCGGTGAAGCGGAACCAGTATTACAAGCGCTA
>NZ_JAGFPF010000997.1:0-789 GCF_025962695.1 Candidatus Symbiopectobacterium sp. NZEC135
GAACTACAACGTGATGGGTCTGGCAAAAGCCTCTCTGGAAGCCAACGTTCGCTACATGGCGAACGCCATGGGCGCGCAGGGTGTGCGTGTTAACGCCATTTCCGCCGGCCCGATCCGCACGCTGGCCGCGTCTGGCATCAAGAACTTCAAGAAAATGCTCTCCCACTGCGAGGCCGTGACGCCTATTCGCCGTGTGGTCACGATTGAAGACGTGGGCAATACCGCCGCCTTCCTGTGCTCGAATCTGTCCGCCGGTATCTCCGGTGAAGTTCTGCACGTAGATGGCGGCTTCAACATTGCTGCGATGAATGAGCTGGAACTGGATTAATTTCCAACCGCTATCGATGAAAACCACCGGTATCCGGTGGTGTTTTTTCGTCCCAACTTAATCCGCGTTTTCTGCCAACCACGCCTGAGCGAAAACAAAGAAGTTTTGCGCCAGTGCCGTCACCTTACCGACCGGAGCCACAACCAGTGCCGCCTGACGCAGCATCGGTGGCAACGTCAGTGGGCGAAAACGCAGTGCGGGTATCATGTCCGGCAGCAGGCTTCCCTGTGGCACGACGGCGCAGCCCAATCCTAAAAAGACACTCTGCATCAGTTGCATCACCGAGGCACTTTCCACTTTAACCCGCGGCGTCACACCCGACTCGCGAAAGTGTCCATCGAGATAGCGCCGAAAATAGCGGCTGGGCTCTGCCAGACACAGCGACACATCGGCCAAATCCGCTAATGCCAGCGGCGTCTCTCCGATCATCTGCGGGAATGCCTGCGGGTGATACACCAGCG
>NZ_JAGFPF010000998.1:0-787 GCF_025962695.1 Candidatus Symbiopectobacterium sp. NZEC135
ATCGAGAGCATCGGTCATAAAAGCAATGCCGTGCTGATCGGTGGGCAACTGGGGCTGGCACTGGTGGCGACCATACTGCTGGTTCGCCGGGAAGCGTCGGCCACTGCGCCGCTGTTCCCGTTTGATTTGCTGCGCATTCCAGTGTTCAGTTTGTCGCTGGCGACCTCAATCGCCTCCTTCACCACGCAGATGCTGGCCTTTGTTTCTCTGCCGTTTCTGTTTCACCATGAACTGGCGCTGACTCCGGCCGAAGTGGGGCTAATGATGACACCCTGGCCGTTGGCAACCGGCGTCATGGCTATGGTGGCTGGCAGACTTTCCGATCGGATGTCACCGGCGATACTGGGCGGTGTTGGCTTGCTGCTGCTTGCCGTCGGGATGCTGGCATTGAGCCAGCTTTCCCCGGTCACCACCCTGGCTGATATTGCCTGGCGCATGGCCCTGTGCGGCGCCGGTTTCGGGTTATTTCAGTCGCCCAATAATCGTTTGTTGGTCACCTCAGCACCGCGCCAGCGTAGCGGCGCTGCGGGCGGCATGCTGGGTACCGCGCGTTTGATAGGGCAGTCAAGCGGCACCGCGCTGGTGGGTATGTTGCTGGCACGGTTTGATATGCAGGGCGGTTACTATGCGCTTTATATGGGGTGCGGCACCGCTGCGCTGGCGTGCTTGTTGAGCTTCACCCGCCAGGCCTTCAATCCCTCGGTTGCGGATAAAGGTTAGCGGCAGAGTAACGCTTGCTTTTCCTGCCCGCCTCAGTACCATGGCGGGCTGATTTAACCGGCGCGCC
>NZ_JAGFPF010000999.1:0-786 GCF_025962695.1 Candidatus Symbiopectobacterium sp. NZEC135
TCTGTGCGAAATCAACATCCTGAAAAAAACTGCCAAAACCGATGGACTGCGACAACTGCTGTAGGCTGGTCAACACGTTGGTGGCCGATAAGCGGCTACCGTCAGAGAAATAGACATCGGGGCGCAGACGTATTGTCCAACGCGTTGCATCCTCATTCGGTTCAATGGCCGTAGCCAGCTGATACTCCAGCCGCCCATTGCGCCACCTGACCAGCACATCACACACGTTTCCCATCACCGCCCAGGGAAAGTAGGTTTGTGCCTGACCATACTCCAGCGTCTCATTTTGACTGCCGAGCATCACCACCCGCAGCGTTTTGTCATCGCGTGTGGGATGAGATATGTCGCTATGTCCCCAGAAGAACCCAACGGCAGCAACCAGCAAAGCAAGAAGTACAACAACCCGCAGTGTTATTCTCTGTTTTCTCATCCGAATCCTGAATCCTGATAATGCCAGCGTGCGCCGCCCAGCGCGGCGCAGCGGTTACATGTGTACCTTCATCCCGGCACCTAGCACGCGCCCGTGTCCCACGGTGACCACGTTCACACCGGGCATGTAGCTTATGCCGGTGTACTGCGGCCGCTCATTGGTTAGATTCTGTGCAAACAAGTACACATCCAATGACGGAAACTCTAACCCGGCCCTGAGATTGAGCTGGCGATAAGCAGGCAGCGTAAAATTGTTATCCACATTCGCCTCACGCTGAGCGATAAATTGGTGCTGTGCCAGCGCAAACAGATTGGCGTCCGGGATCCCCAACGCGGCGGCCGAGTCGTAATAGGCCA
>NZ_JAGFPF010000099.1:0-7865 GCF_025962695.1 Candidatus Symbiopectobacterium sp. NZEC135
GCAGCAGGCATGCGGGCTTGTGGGAGTTATCCACTACTTCTGTGGATAACCATGTGCATTAGGTTTAGAAAAACGGTGGCAAGCGAGAATTGGCGCGGGTCTTGGTTGAGTTGATGTGATTCTCTGCTTTTTTGTTTAGTTGTTTTAAATCAATTAGTTAATTAAAATCAAGTCTCGCTTTATGTCTGGCTGATGGTTGCATGTTTTTACAGTACAGGTCTAACCACTTTGTTAAAACAAATACGCATTCTGGGGATAAATAGCACATTTTTAACTGGATAAAAGCGTAACGCTGTGTTAGCGATTTTTACGCTCATTTTCTGCTTTATAACGCCCTACGCTGACCAACGACTTACACTGCGCATCGTTTTAGCCAATAAATGACTGGATGCTGTTTTTATATCCAGTATACTGTGGGCGGCGCATTTCTGAGGCGCGCTGTTCGTGCTATGCTTGACGCCTCACCCTATTGTTGAATGTTACTGTGCGTTGCCTGGTTTCGCGACGTTTGGTCCACTTTCTGGCAGGTTGTTCATGAGCAAACCCTTTAAACTGCACTCCGAGTTTACCCCCTCAGGCGATCAGCCTGAAGCGATCCGTCTGTTGGAAGAGGGACTGGAGGCGGGGTTGGCGCATCAGACGTTGCTGGGGGTAACCGGTTCGGGAAAAACCTTTACCATTGCCAACGTGATTGCGGATCTTAACCGTCCCACCATGGTGTTGGCGCCCAACAAAACGCTGGCGGCGCAACTCTATGGCGAGATGAAAGCATTTTTCCCAGACAATGCGGTTGAGTATTTCGTCTCTTACTATGATTACTACCAGCCTGAAGCCTATGTGCCTAGCTCGGACACCTTTATCGAGAAAGACGCGTCGGTTAACGAGCATATTGAACAGATGCGTCTGTCAGCCACTAAAGCGCTGCTGGAGCGACGCGATGTCGTGGTGGTGGCGTCGGTTTCGGCTATTTATGGTTTGGGCGATCCCGATCTCTATCTGAAAATGATGCTGCACCTGACGGTCGGCATGATTATCGATCAGCGCTCGATTTTGCGCCGGCTGACCGAACTGCAATATTCGCGTAACGATCAGGCCTTCACGCGTGGTACGTTCCGCGTACGCGGCGAAGTGATTGATATTTTTCCGGCAGAATCTGATGAGATTGCGTTGCGCGTTGAACTGTTCGATGAAGAGGTTGAACGCCTGACGCTGTTCGATCCGCTCACTGGTCAGCAGTTACAAACGGTGCCGCGTTATACCATCTACCCGAAAACCCACTATGTAACCCCGCGTGAGCGTATTCTTCAGGCGATGGAAGATATCAAAGTGGACCTTGCAGAACGCCGCAAGGTGTTGTTGGAAAACAATAAACTGTTGGAAGAGCAGCGGCTGACACAGCGTACGCAATTCGATCTTGAGATGATGAACGAACTTGGGTATTGCTCCGGTATCGAAAACTATTCGCGCTATCTTTCTGGACGCGGGCCGGGTGAGCCGCCGCCAACGCTATTTGACTACCTGCCTGCCGATGGATTGTTGGTGATCGATGAGTCCCACGTGACCATCCCGCAATTGGGCGGCATGTACCGCGGTGACCGGGCGCGTAAAGAAACGTTGGTCGAATATGGTTTTCGCCTGCCCTCCGCGTTAGACAACCGGCCGATGAAGTTTGAGGAGTTTCAAGCGCTCGCACCGCAAACCATCTATGTTTCGGCGACACCCGGCAATTATGAACTGGAACATTCCGGCAGTGATGTCGTCGATCAGGTGGTGCGGCCTACGGGATTGCTTGACCCGCTGCTGGAAGTGCGCCCAGTTGCGACGCAAGTGGACGATTTGTTGTCTGAAATCCGCAAACGCGTAGCGTTGAATGAGCGCGTGCTGGTCACCACCTTGACCAAACGCATGGCAGAAGATCTTACCGAATACCTGGAAGAACACGGCGAGCGCGTGCGTTACCTGCACTCTGACATCGACACCGTTGAGCGCGTTGAAATCATCCGCGACCTACGACTGGGCGAATTTGATGTGCTGGTGGGGATCAACCTGCTCAGGGAAGGATTGGACATGCCAGAAGTGTCGCTGGTGGCTATTTTGGATGCGGATAAAGAGGGCTTCCTGCGTTCGGAGCGCTCCTTGATTCAGACCATCGGCCGTGCCGCACGTAACCTCAATGGTAAAGCCATTCTGTATGGCGACAAGATAACGCCCTCAATGCAGCGCGCCATTCAGGAAACGGAGCGGCGACGCGAGAAGCAGCAAGCCTACAACGAGGCGCACGGGATTGTGCCTACCGGTCTTAACAAGAAAATCGACGATATCTTGCAACTGGGCCGGCCAACGGCGAAGGGTAAAGGGCGTGGCAGCCGTAAAGCGGCTGAGCCTGCCGCAGAGTACATGGCGATGACACCCAAGGCGCTGGAGCAAAAAATTCGCGAATTGGAAGGCCTGATGATGACGCATGCGCAGAATTTGGAATTTGAAGAGGCTGCGGCATTGCGTGACCAGATTCATGCCTTACGTGAGCGATTTATCGCCGCATCCTGATTTCCTTTAGCACAAGGAGCCGACATGACATTTTCTCTACCCGATGTGGATGTACTGTTTATCGCGGGCTTCGGCCCGATCGTTGCGGACGCGGTCGCCAGTCGATCGCTCTATCTGGACACGCTACATTTGCCGCTTAAACCGCTGGGAGAATCGAGTGATTATCTGGTCGCCGATACGCTTGATGGGGTGAAACACTTTGCGCTGTGGCCGTTGGCGCAAGCGAGTCAATCCTGCTTCGGCACTGAGCATTGGCCGGATGACCTCACGGTGCCGCAAACCTGGTTGGAGTTTGAAGTTGCTGATATGGCGGCCGCTACGGCGGCAGTTAAACGGGCAGGGTATACCTTGCTGGTCGATAACCGACTCGAACCGTGGGGGCAGTGGGTGACGCGTTTCCTTAGCCCGGAAGGCATTTTGGTGGGTGTTACCCATACGCCGTGGCTGCGTGGGGAATAGCCCTCGGCGGTAGCACGATTAGCCCAGGCGTTGCAGGGTAATTTCCAGCGCCTGGCGCAGCAGTTCGCGATCGTGATGGTGCGGCACGTCGGCCGCGCTTAATGGCTGCTGCACGATGAGACGATCGTTGATGCCCTGCACCGAGGTGTGTGGACTCACGATAACCGCATCTACCACTTTACGCCCCACCTTGTTTTCGATCATGACGAGCTTTTGTGCCAGCGTCATATGAGCAGCGGCCTGATTGAGTTCTCGTCCCAAATTGCCGATATAGATCATCTGCGCAGGCGTGCGGCGCAGGGCGCGCGCCAGATCGTCCAGCAACAGTAAGGGCATCAGGCTGGTCAGAAAACTGCCTGGACCAATCAGGATCACATCGGCCTGGTCGATGGCATCAATCGCTTCCTGCGTCGCCTTGACCACGGGGTGGAGTTGCAACTCCTGTGGCAGTACGTTCAGATTGTCTATTTGCACCTCACCATAGACCTGGTTTCCTCCCGTATCGGTAGCGACCAGATCGACGGGATGTTCCGACATAGGGATCAGTACCGCATCCACTTTCAGCAGTCCGCGAATCAGGTTGATGGCTTCCAGCGGCCGTACGCTCAGATGATCCAACGCTTTAAGCATCAGGTTGCCCAGATTGTGCCCGGCGAGTTCACCGCTACCGGTGAAGCGATATTCAAACATGGCTGAGGCTACGCTCGGGCTGGTGATCAGCTGGTTCAGACAGTTGCGCATGTCCCCCCAGGCGATACCACCCTCTGCGCGGCGGATCCTTCCCGTCGAGCCGCCGTTATCGGTGGTCGTCACAATGCCGGTGAGTCGTGAACCCAATGAAGACAGTGATGACATGACGCGACCGAGGCCGTGCCCGCCACCCAGCGCGACAACCTTATCGAGATCGGCTAACGTGCGATTGCGCATAAAGACCTTTTGCAAAAGAGGGGGAATTCACGTGGCTAAGGTAGCTGATTTCTCTCATAAAGGCGAAAAAAACCAAAAATCTTTGCCTCAGGATGATTTACGACAATTTTTTACGCCGTTTTTCGACTATGCTGGAAGCCTGTGGAAGAGAAAAAACCTTTATATATCCGCTATATACATAAATACATAACGAATATATGGGTGACGTAATGCGTGAGTAACGTTAGACTCTTCTTTGATGAAATCAGACTCCTAGCCTTTGTGCCTAAGTGATGTGGCAGTGACTGCGTCATACGGTGCTCTGGCCGTGACCCTTGAGGTCACCAGGGTGCAGGGGAGAAATTCCCGCGCCTCCCGAATTTGGAAAGGTGTTTATGCTAAGTCAATTGACGGATGCGTTTGCGCGCAAGTTTTACTATTTGCGCCTTTCGATCACAGATGTATGCAACTTTCGTTGCACCTACTGTTTGCCTGAGGGCTATCAGCCTTCTGGCGCACCCACCAAGCGTTTTCTCTCTCTGGATGAGATCCGTCGGGTCAGCCGCGCTTTTGCTGCGCTCGGTACGGAAAAAGTGCGTTTAACCGGGGGGGAACCTTCGTTAAGACGTGACTTTGTCGAGATTTTAGCTGCTATCCGAGAAAACCCTTCGATCAAAACCCTGGCGGTGACCACCAATGGCTATCGGCTGGCGCGCGATGTGGCAGTATGGCGTGATGCCGGGCTAACGGCGCTGAATGTCAGTGTTGATAGTCTCGATGCGCGTCAGTTCCATGCGATCACCGGGCAGGATAAGTTTCATCAGGTGATGGCCGGGATCGATGCGGCCTTTGACTGCGGTTTTGCCAAGGTCAAAGTGAATACCGTGCTGATGCGTGACGTGAACGATAATCAACTGAATGCGTTTTTGCACTGGATCAAGGACAGGCCCATCCAACTGCGTTTTATCGAACTGATGGAAACCGGAGAGGGAAGGGAGCTGTTTGCCCGTCACCATCTGCCCGGAACGGTCATTCGCGATAAATTGTTGGCTCAGGGGTGGCAACTGGCGCCGCGTGGTCGCAGTGATGGCCCAGCCCAGGTGTTTCGGCACGATGATTATCAGGGCGAAATCGGTCTTATCATGCCCTACGAGAAAGATTTTTGCCTGAGCTGCAACCGTCTGCGCGTGTCCGCCGTGGGTAACCTGCACCTGTGCCTGTTCGGCGAGCAGGGCATTCCCTTGCGCGACCTGTTGGCGGAGGATAGCCAAATGGACGATCTGGCGCTGCGTATTGCGGGTGGGTTATCGCTTAAAAAACAGACCCACTTCCTGCATGACGGCAACAGCGGCATAACGCAGAACCTTTCTTTTATCGGTGGCTGATAGCTACTCTTGCGATTTTCCGTGTTAAGAGGTGTGTGATATGAGCAAGGTCAGTGATGACTTCATTCCGCTGCAAATTGCAGTATTGACTGTTTCTGCGCGTCGTACCGCGCAAGATGATACCTCGGGTGATTATTTGCGCGAAGCGGCACAAGAGGCCGGGCACCAGATTGTCGCCAGCGCCATTGTCAAAGAGAACCGCTACCAGATTCAGGCGCAGGTTACCGCCTGGATTGCCAGCGAGACGGTGCAGGTGATTTTGATCAATGGTGGCACGGGTTTCACCGCGGGCGATGTTACGCCAGAAGCCATCTCCCCGCTGTTCGATCGCTCGATTGACGGTTTTGGTGAACTGTTTCGCATGGTCTCCTATGAGGATATCGGCACCGCCACTATTCAGTCCCGTGCGGTTGCGGGTTTGGCAAACCAAACGGTTATCTTTGCCGTGCCCGGCTCGACACGTGCGTGTCGCACAGCCTGGGAACGTATCATTCAGGAACAGTTGGATGCCCGGCAAAAACCGTGCAATTTTTTCCCCCATTTAAAGAAATCGAATTAATCATGTCCTCTCAGTTCACCCATATTAATGCCGCTGGCGAAGCCACCATGGTAGATGTGTCAGCAAAAGCCGAAACGGTACGCGAGGCGCGTGCGGAAGCCTTTGTTACGCTGTCAGCGCAAACACTGTCGATGATTATCAATGGGCAGCACCACAAGGGTGACGTGTTCGCTACCGCGCGCATTGCCGGTATTCAGGCGGCTAAACGTACCTGGGAACTGATTCCCCTGTGCCATCCTCTGCTGTTAAGTAAAGTTGCCGTTGAGCTGACGGCTGAGCCTGAGCACAACCGGGTGCGCATCGAATCGCTGTGCCGTTTAACCGGAAAAACCGGGGTGGAGATGGAAGCGCTGACCGCTGCCTCGGTAGCGGCGTTGACCATTTATGACATGTGCAAAGCGGTGCAAAAAGACATGATTATCGGCCCGGTGCGTTTGTTGGCAAAGAGCGGTGGCAAATCTGGCGATTTTCAGGCGGAGGTAGAATGATTAACGTGCTGTTTTTCGCGCAGGTTCGAGAACTGACGCAAACGGATTCGCTTAGCCTTCCTGCGGAATTTTCCAGCGTGGAGGCGTTGCGTCAGGCGCTGGTCGCTCGCGGCGAACGCTGGGCGCTGGCGCTGGAGTCCGGTAAACTGCTGACGGCAGTGAATCAGACGCTGGTCGAGCCTTCACACCCGCTGCGTGATGGTGATGAGGTGGCGTTTTTTCCACCAGTGACCGGAGGCTGATTGTGCCAGTAAACCCGCAACCTGAAACCCGTATTGAGGTCGGCACCGCGCCGTTTGACGTGGGGCTGGCTTATCAGTGGCTGGCGCAATGTGACGAAGACGGTGCCGTGGTCACGTTCACCGGTAAAGTGCGCAACCATAATCTGGCTTCCGACGTGAGTGCATTGACGCTGGAACACTATCCGGGGATGACAGAAAAAGCGCTGGCGGAGATCGTCGAGCAGGCCAGAGAACGCTGGGCGTTACCTCGCGTCTCTGTGATCCACCGCGTTGGGCCGCTCTATCCCGGCGATGAAATCGTGTTTGTGGGCGTGAGCGCCGCACACCGTCAGGCGGCCTTTGACGCTGCGCAATTTATCATGGATTACCTGAAAACCCGCGCGCCGTTCTGGAAACGGGAAGCCACGCCGGAAGGCGACCGCTGGGTGGATGCGCGTGACAGTGACCATGTCGCCGCTGAACGTTGGTAATTATACCCGTCATACTTCACGTTGCAGATGCGTTGGCAGCGCTCGTTATTCGGCCCATCCCTGGGCCTCACCTCTTACGAGGCCGCCGCACGCGGCGTTCAAATCTGCTCCCGGCAGATTTGTCACCCGAATTACTTACTTGAGTAAGCTCATCGGGATTCGCTCCCTTGCCGCATTACGAGACTCATAAATGAGCCTCGCCCTAAAGGGCCAGCGCAAGCGCTGTTCAAAACGTAAACGTTTTGTCCTGCAACTCGAATTATTTAGGGTATAACCCTCGCTGGTTTTCATCTCTTTCATATAATTAACGTTCGTTGAGGCTGGCGTGATTTTCGCCACATGCGACACCGCGCCATGTGATACACTTATCAATGGTGGGCGATGCACGCCCGAGTCACAATCTCTGTCTGCGCTGTCAGACAGCAACGTAAGGGTAGTATCATGGATCGGTTCCCTCGTTCAGGCGATTCGATAGTCGAACGCGCTAATAGCGGCCTTCAGGCGTATATGGCGCAGGTTTATGGCTGGATGACCTGCGGTTTATTGCTGACGGCGTTTGTTTCCTGGTATGCGGCGCAATCCCCCGCGATAATGAGTTTCGTCTTTTCCAGCCGGATTACCTTTTTCGGGCTGATCATTGCGCAGTTGGGGTTGGTGTTCGTGATTTCCGGCATGGTACAGCGCTTGAGCGGTAGCGTGGCGACAGGGCTGTTTATGCTCTATTCGGCGTTGACCGGATTGACGCTCTCCAGCATCTTTATCCTCTATTCCGGGCAATCGATCGCCAGCACCTTTGTCATTACGGCGGG
>NZ_JAGFPF010000009.1:0-128234 GCF_025962695.1 Candidatus Symbiopectobacterium sp. NZEC135
TGGTCGTCATAGCCCACCACCCGCCCGATATTGGCAATCGATTCCTGCGTGGTTTGCAGTAACAGCTTGGCCCGAATAACCCGCTGATCTTCACGCCAGCGCAAAATGTTGACTCCCACCTGCTCACGGAACAGATGGGCGAGACGTGAAGGCGATAAGCAAACGTGACGCGCTACCTCATCAATACGCAGTTCACCGGAGAGATTGCTGGTGATGAACTGGCACGCCTCAATCACACGTGGATCCATAATACGCTGCGGGCTTTGTGGATCCTCTTCCATGGCCCGAATCAACAACCGTTCCAGCAGATTCATGCCTAACTCTTCAGAAAAACGCCGCCCCGAGCGATGGGTCTGCTCTATATTGGCAAACAGACGATCAAACTCCAGCAGCAGATGGTTGTTAGGTAACGTCAGGCGGCCAATGTCGCACTGTTTACTGTGCCATTCCAGCCAATCGGCCCAGTAAGCTCGAGGACGAAAATAGACCCAGCGGTGATACCAACAATCACTGTGCGGCGAGCGACCGTAAAAATGTTTGGATTTCGGTGGGAAAAGCAGCAAATCCCCCGGGTTACAAAAAAAATCGGTTTCCCCGTCTGATACCCTACCTTGGCCTTTGATGGTCAGGTTAATAATGTAGCCTTTCATCCCATCCGGGCGGTCGATAAAGAAATCAAGCGGCCCGTCAGCCAGAATGGGCGTTAAACCAGCCACCAGATAAGCGTTAAAAGAATAGCCTGGCAGCAATGGGTTTGACTGCGACTCATGCGTCATACGCTGGTACATCGGCCCTCCGGGAATCATCGGGTGCAAACAGAACCAGGTAGCAGTACAACAAGTGACATTGTCACTGCTACCCGACATCCTCTCAGGCGAATAGCCCATAAACACCGAACTGCTGATACGCTATACGGTTTTCTTCGCCATTTGTTTGTAACGGTCGAAAATGACCGCAGCGAGCAAAATCAAACCGCGCACCACATACTGCGCAAACGGCGAGATATTCAGCAGGTTCATGGCATTTTCTACCGTACCGAGGATCAGAACCCCCGCCACCACGTAAGAAATCTTGCCAATCCCCCCTTTCAAGGAAACGCCGCCCAGCACACAAGCAGAGATGACGATCAGCTCATAACCGATAGACGTCATGGGCTGCCCGCTGGTCATGCGCGATGCCAAAATGATCCCCGCCGCTGCCGATACCAGTCCAGACAAGGCAAAAATAATGATTTTGGTGCGTACCACCGGTACACCAGCCAGACGCGCCGCCTCCTCATTGCCGCCAATTGCCAGGGTATTACGGCCAAAGGTGGTTTTATTGAGCAGCAGACCAAACAGAATCATGCATACCACCGTTATCCAAATCGGTGCTGGCAGCCCCAGCCAGTTGGCGTAACCCAGTGCAAAGAAACGCTCATCGACAATACCTACCGCTTTACCATCCGAAATGATATAGGCCAAGCCACGCGCAATCTGCATGGTGGCAAGCGTCGTGATCAAAGCGTTAATTTTGAGCTGTGCGATAACAAAGCCGTTAAGTAACCCGAAGGCAACGCCCAGCAGCAAACCAGCACCAACGCCAATCCACAGGCTTTCAGTGAGGTTAATCACTACGGCCGTAGCGACCCCAGCGCAGGCAATGACAGAGGCCACTGACAGGTCAAAGTCGCCCGATGCCAGACAGAACAACATCCCGCAGGCCACCATGCCAGACATGGAAATCGCCAGTCCTAACCCTTTCATATTGATAAAGGAGGCAAAATTGGGCACAAACAGCAGGCAGGCAAGGAACAACACGGCAAACACTACCAGCATGCCGTAATTATCCCATATGCGCGACATTCCTCCGGCGCGCTTATTTTTCTCAGGTGAAGCAGACGTAACCGTTGACATAATTGTGTGCTCCTTCGCGTTTACGCGACCACAGCGTTGATTTCGGGAGTTCGTAACATCGCCAGGCTCAGCGCTTTCTGCTCGCTTGCCTCGTCGTGTGAAAGTTCGCCTGAAATGGCACCCTCGCGCATCACGATGATACGGTCAGCCAGTCCCAGCACTTCGGGCAAATCGCTTGAGGCAAACAGCACCGCGATCCCCTGCTTGGCCAGCGCATAAATCACGTTATAAATTTCATGCTTAGCCCCAACATCAATGCCACGCGTCGGTTCATCCAACAGGATCACTTTCATCTCTTCGGAGAGCCAACGGCCTAGAATTGCTTTTTGCTGATTGCCACCAGAAAGGTTCATGATCAACTGTTCAGCGGAGGGGGTTTTGATGTTTAACGCCTGAATCCGACGCTCCGCGTTCTCTTCTTCCCACTGGTTATTAATGACAAACCCGGCTTTGAGACTCTTGCGACGCGCGCTGATATTGATGTTATCGCGTACCGAATGCACTGGAATAATGCCATCCGCTTTACGATCCTCTGGGCACAGCATGATGCCCTGACGAATTGCATCCATCGGGGTTTTAATCGTCTGTAACTCGCCATCCAGCAACACATCACCGCCGGTGATACGTGTACCGCCGAACAACGCTTTCATCAATTCACTGCGTCCGGCACCCACCAGCCCAAACAGACCAACAATTTCGCCCTGTCTGACGCTGAGCGATATCGGGCTTTTCACCCCCGGCGCTTTTACCCCACGCAGCGTAAAACGCTCCGGCCCTAATTCGCGCGGGGCATAACCGTAGATATCACCTAAATTGCGGCCGACCATCGCCTGGACCAGCATTTCGTGATTCACCGCTGCCGTATCGTCGAAGGTACGCACATATTTGCCATCCTTAAACACGGTGATGGCATCGCTCAGCGCAAAAATCTCTTCCATACGGTGCGATACGTACAGGATCACCCGCCCTTCACTGCGCAGCTCACGGATCACGCGAAACAACTGCTCAATTTCACGCGCGGACAGCGAACTGGTTGGTTCATCAAACGCGATGATCTTGGCGTTACGGGCCAACGCTTTGGCGATTTCCACCATCTGCCATTGCCCGATGGAGAGGTATTTAAGCGGTGTATCCGGATCGATATCCAACCCGAGGTGTTCCAGTTGCAGCTTGGATTCGTAACGTAACAGGGTTTTGTTGACGATGCCCTTCTTGTGCGGCAACTGACCCAGGTAGATGTTCTCTGCCACGGTCATTTCTGGTACCAGGTGCAATTCCTGGTAGATGATCGCCACCCCGGCGTTGAGCGCGTCCATGGTATTGGCGAAATGGACTGGCTGGCCTTGAATATGCACTTCCCCGGAGGAAGGCAGATAGTTACCGCTGAGGATTTTCAGCAGCGTCGATTTACCGGCCCCATTTTCGCCCATCAAGGCGTGTATTTGCCCGGCGTGGCATGAAAAAGTAATATCATCGAGGGCTTTCACACCGGGAAAAATCTTCCCTATGCCGTGAAACGACAAATAAGGCGACGATGTTGCCATGTCGTTATGCTCCATCGTAGTGCTCCACACGAGGACACCCTTGCGGGCAAGGGGTCGTCACAGTCAAGATTGGTTGACACGATTAACGATACCGCCTCACACCGAGGCGGTATCACCGTGGTTACATCAAGCCTTTTTTCTTCAACTCTTCTTTGAAGTTTTCGCGCGTAATCAGCACCACATCGGTCACTTCCGTGAATTTCTGCGGTTCAACGCCTTTCGTTACCCACTCATTCAGCATCTGGATACTCTTGTAACCGTGAACGTCCGGGCTTGGCAGCAGCGAGCCGAAGAAGCCGGTGGCTTGCCCTTTGGACAACTCATTCACCGCATCCACACCGTTGATACCAATACCAATCACGTTGGGCGCTTTAAAGCCCTGACCTTCTGTCGCACGCACGCCACCGAGAACGGTGTTATCGTTCATGCCGACGATCAGCCAGTTTTTCACTTTCGGATGCTGCACCAGCAGTGAGTTGGCGGCGTCAAAGGCACCGGGGATATCGTTGGATTTGGTCGGTACTTTATAAATCTGTTTTTCCGGGAAGCCAGCGGCTTTCAGCGCTTCCATTGAGCCTGAAGTACGACGGCGCGCCGTATCCAGTTCGTCAGCCGTAATCGCCATCACCCCGGTTTCATCGACTTTCCAGCCGCGTTTGTTCATCTCTTTCCAGAGTTCTTCACCCTGACGCTCACCGATTTTGGTCGCCGCCATCATCACTAATGGCACTGTATCCATCGGCTCACCTTTGGCGTTGACGAACTGATCGTCCACGGCGATGACTTTCAGATCATAGCTGCGCGCCTTGGCAATAATGGCGGGCCCCAATTTAGGGTCTGGCGTACAGATAACAAACCCCTTCGCGCCGCTGGCCGCCAGGCTATCAATCGCGTTCAGCGTTTTTTCGCCATCGGGCACCGCAATTTTAATCACGTCAAAGCCAAGATCTTTCCCGGCCTGATCGGCAAATTTCCATTCAGTTTGGAACCAGGGTTCTTCCGGTTGTTTCACCAGAAACCCCAGCTTTAGATTTTCAGCCATAGCTGATTGTGACATAACTGTCGCCAGTCCGATGGCAGCCAGCACCTTAGTGAATTTATGCATGATGTTCTCCGGTAGGGGTTCTCTTTTTTACAGGTTGCTCTCCACAGCCTGCGTTATCACTCTCGGTAAGACACATTCAATCTGGTTAGAGAAAAAACACGGACTTAGTATTTATCCTCCACAGTGCAACATTCAGACGTTGTATTTGTAGCGGGTATTTTGCGCAAGAATCTAGAGCATTATCACATCCCCGAACAATGACAGGTTTGTGCATAGATTTAGCGAATTTAACCAGCCGTTAACTTTTGATTGCTGTCACAAAATGATGACAGGTGACAGAAAAATGCATACTTCCAGCTAACCCTTCCTCACTGCGCACTTTTCTGCTGATTATCGTATGTGCAACCGGAATGTGCGTTCCCGCTTATCCCGTCCCATGACAACACGCACTTTTAAGCGCGATCCACACCCCTCTACAGTGACGCAACAACAGGAGCTGAACGATGAACGCGGGTGCAATAGTAATCGGCCTGGATTTTGGCAGCGATTCAGTGCGCGCACTGGCCGTTGACTGTCAATCAGGACAGGAGTTAGAAACCGAGGTGGTCTACTATCTCCGCTGGCGGGAAGGACGCTACTGTCTGCCTGCGGAGAATCAGTTTAGGCATCATCCCCTCGACTATATAGAAGCACTGGAGCAGGCCGTGCAGGTGGTGGTACAGCGACTGTCCGCCGAGCAGCGTGGACAGATCCGCGCCATTGGCGTCGATACTACCGGCTCGACACCGGCCCCCATCGATGATCAAGGCCAGGTGTTGGCGCTACGCCCGGAATTTGCCGACAATCCCAACGCCATGTTTGTGCTGTGGAAAGATCACACCGCGATTGAGGAAGCAGAAGCCATCAATACGCTGTGTCGTAGCGGTCAGTTCCCCGATTACACCAAATATATCGGTGGTGTGTACTCCTCTGAATGGTTCTGGGCCAAGATTTTGCACGTTTCGCGCGCCGACAGCGCCGTGCATCAGGCGGCGGTCTCCTGGATTGAGCTGTGTGACTGGGTTCCGGCTCTGCTCTCGGGAACTCAAGCGCCAAACAACATAAAACGCGGACGTTGCAGCGCCGGGCATAAATCGCTGTGGCACCCCGACTGGGGCGGCGTTCCGCCAAAAGAGTTTCTTCACACACTCGATCCATTGCTGACCAGCCATTTACAGTACCCACTGTTCACCGACACCTGGACCGCCGATTTACCGGTCGGCACCATCACGCCTGAATGGGCCGCCCGCTTAGGGGTTCCCAGCGACACCGTACTCGCGGGGGGCGCGTTTGACTGCCACATGGGTGCCGTGGGCGCAGGCGCACAGCCCTATACCTTGGTCAAGGTTATCGGTACCTCCACCTGCGATATTCTGATCGCCGATGAAGATCGCGTGGGCACTACGCCAGTTGCCGGGATCTGCGGTCAGGTCGACGGCAGCGTAGTGCCCGGTTTTGTTGGACTGGAAGCAGGACAGTCTGCATTTGGTGATATGTATGCCTGGTTTGGCCGGTTGTTAGGGTGGTCATTGCAACTCGCAGCCCAACAGCATCCTGAACTTCAGCCACAGTTGGCACAAACTCAGACCAAATTGTTGGAAGCCTTGACCCAACGCTGGGCGGACACCCCCTCACTCGACCATCTGCCGGTGGTGCTGGACTGGTTTAACGGCCGACGCACACCCTTTGCCAATCAGCGACTGAAGGGTGTGATCACCGATCTCAACCTGGGTACGGATGCACCGATGCTGTTTGGCGGATTTATCGCCGCCACCGCCTTTGGTGCCCGCGCCATTATGGAGTGCTTTGAATCGCAAGGGGTGCCGGTAGAAAACCTGCTGGCGCTGGGCGGTATTGCCCGCAAATCCCCGACCATCATGCAAGTGTGCACCGATGTGATGAATCGGCCGTTGCAAGTGGTGGCCTCCGATCAGTGCTGCGCCTTGGGGGCCGCTATTTTTGGTGCCGTGGCCGCTGGGGTTCATCCCGATATTCCAACCGCCCAACGCCACATGGCCAGCCGCATCGAGCGTACCTTGACGCCCGATCCCACACGCGTGGCCCGCTATCAGGCGCTGTATGAACGTTATCAACAGTGGTGTCGTCTCGCCGAGCCTGCGTATGCCGTGCAGCGTAAAGCGACAAACTGATCACCGGTTATTTTCCGTTTTTGAAGCTACGTGCAAGCAGGAGTTATCATGGGGAATTTACAGCAGCGTGAAGTCTGGTTTGTCATTGGCAGCCAACATCTCTACGGCCCGGAAACCTTACGCCAGGTAAAAGAGAATGCTGAAAAAGTGGTGCAAGGGCTGAATCAGGATGCCGGATTGCCGGTAAAACTAGTGCTCAAGCCGGTCGCCAAATCGCCGGATGAAATTCTGGCGCTGTGCCGCGACGCTAACTATCAGGATAACTGTATCGGTTTGCTGGTGTGGCTGCACACCTTCTCTCCCGCCAAAATGTGGATTGCCGGGCTGAGCGTGCTGACCAAACCACTGATGCAGTTCCACACCCAGTTCAATGCAGAAATCCCCTGGGACACCATGGACATGGATTTCATGAACCTGAACCAGACCGCGCACGGCGGGCGTGAGTTCGGGTTTATCGGCGCTCGTATGCGCCAATCGCATCAGGTCGCCGTCGGCCACTGGAAGGATAAAAACGCCCATCAACGCATTGCCAAATGGATGCGCGTCGCTGCCGCTATTGCGGAAAGCCAACAGCTTAAAGTCGCGCGTTTTGGCGATAACATGCGGGAAGTGGCGGTAACCGAAGGGGATAAGGTGGGTGCACAGATCCAATTCGGTTACTCCGTTAGCGCTTGGGGATTGGGCGATCTTGCCGGCGAAGTGGATGCGGTCAGCAAAGGGGATATCGACGCGCTGATCGATGAGTATGAGGCCAGCTACCAGTTAACCGACGCCGTCAAACTCCACGGTCCTAACCGTCAGAATCTGCTGGACGCCGCGCAAATTGAAGTGGGGCTCACCCGTTTTCTGGAAAAAGGCGGTTATCGCGCTTTCACTACCGATTTTGAAAACCTTTACGGCCTTAAGCAGTTGCCCGGCCTGTCCGTACAGCGCCTGATGCAAAAAGGCTATGGCTTTGGCGGCGAAGGCGATTGGAAAACCGGTTAAGCAGTTGCCCGGCCTGTCCGTACAGCGCCTGATGCAAAAAGGCTATGGCTTTGGCGGCGAAGGCGATTGGAAAACCGCGGCACTGTTGCGCATCATGAAAGTGATGGCAGAAGGTTTGCCGGGTGGCACTTCATTTATGGAGGATTACACCTACCATTTCGTTCCGGGTAACAATCTGGTGGTGGGTTCCCATATGCTGGAAGTGTGTCCCAGCATCGCCAAAGAGGCGAAACCGATACTGGATGCGCAGCACCTGGGCATCGGTGGCAAAGCCGATCCTGCGCGGCTCATCTTCTCTACCCCGGCCGGGCCCGCGCTCAATGCCAGCGTCATCGACATGGGCGACCGTTTCCGCATGTTGGTCAACGTGGTGGATACTATCGAGCAGCCGCACCCCTTGCCTAAACTGCCGGTGGCCCGGGCAATCTGGCAGGCACAACCGTCGCTGGAAGAGGCGGCTGAAGCCTGGATTCTGGCAGGCGGCGCGCACCATACGGTATTCAGTCAGGCGTTAGATCTGGATTACCTGCGCCTTTATGCAGAAATGAATCACATTGAACTGCTGGTGATCGATAACGAAACCCGCATTCCGGCATTCAAAGACGCCCTGCGTTGGAATGAGATGTACTACAAACTCACGTCACGCTAAGCGGTCACAAGGAACCCGATTGCCAAGATCGGGTTCCACCTCTCATTGATAATTCCTATTGCGCTAGACACCTGTTTTCTCTGGCATATACTGAAATGCTCTACCCACATAATGATTAACTAAAAAATCATGACCACTGCTGAATACTTGCTCAAGTTTCGCAAAGTGAACTCTCTGGACAACCTTGAAAAACTCTACGACCATTTAAATTATTCGCTGACAGATAATAAGGAGATTATCAATATGTCGCGCGCTGCCGACCACCGTCGTGCAGAGCTGTTTACGGGCGGAAAATTGTACGACCTCGGATGCATTCCCAAATCCGTCTGGCGTTTCGTGCTTTAACCCCTGACAACGGGTCGTTTTCTATACGGCTTGTTGCTTCTAGCCTTGCGTTAGCAGCCCAAAAGGCTTTCACTGTAACGGTTTGCCCTGCCAACTGCGGGGTAAATGTCCGCTTTTGGTGAATATCCCTATTTTGGGTGTGTTGTCGAAAGCCTTACAATGCCGGATAATGGTCCGGTTTTGTTTTTTAGGCATGGTAATGACCGACTATCTACTTCTTTTCGTCAGCACGCTGCTGGTGAACAACTTTGTTCTGGTGAAATTTCTCGGGCTCTGCCCCTTTATGGGCGTGTCCAAGAAATTGGAAACCGCCATTGGCATGGGGTTGGCAACAACCTTTGTCATGACGCTCGGCTCGATGTTTTCCTGGCTGGTCAATGAGTACGTGCTGCTGCCCTTAGGGATCGTCTACCTGCGTACCATGGCCTTTATTTTGATTCTGGCGGTCGTGGTGCAGTTCACCGAAATGGCCGTGCGCAAAACCAGCCCGGAACTCTATCGCCTGCTGGGGATTTTCCTGCCGTTGATCACCACCAACTGCGCCGTGCTCGGCGTTGCGCTGCTCAACGTCAACCTGTCACATAATTTCCTGCAATCAACGGTGTATGGCTTCAGCGCCGCTGCCGGTTTCTCACTGGTGATGGTGTTGTTCGCCGCCATTCGTGAACGCATTGCCGTGTCGGATGTACCCGCGCCGTTCAAGGGCTCATCGATAGCATTGGTCACCGCTGGGTTGATGTCGCTCGCGTTTATGGGCTTTACCGGGTTGGTGAAATTCTAATGAATGCCATTTGGATTGCGATTGCCGCGTTGAGTGTGCTGGCGCTGGTTTCCGGCTTGATTCTTGGTTTTGCCTCGCGCCGCTTTCACGTTGATGCCGACCCCATCGTCGAACAGGTTGAAGCGATGCTGCCGCAAAGCCAATGTGGTCAATGCGGCTACCCGGGCTGCCGCCCCTATGCAGAAGCCGTCGCGTTGCACGGTGAGCATATCAACAAATGCGGCCCCGGCGGTGAAGCGATGATGCTGAAGCTGGCCGAGAAGCTCAATGTTGATCCGCAGCCGCTTGATGGTGACACATCGGATCTGCAACCGGCACTCAAAGTGGCTTGGATCGATGAAAGCAACTGCATCGGCTGCACCAAATGTATTCAGGCCTGCCCGGTTGATGCCATTATTGGCACCACCCGCGCCGTGCACACCGTGGTGAGCGATCTCTGTACCGGTTGTGACCTGTGTGTCGCCCCTTGCCCGACAGATTGCATCGAACTGCGCCCGGTAGCCACCACGACGTCCAACTGGAAATGGGATCTCGAAACCATTCCGGTTCGCCTTATCCAAGTAGAACATCATGCTTAAGCTGTTAAACCTGTTTCGTAAAGAGAGAATTTGGGATTTTGACGGTGGCATTCATCCACCGGAGATGAAAACCCAGTCCAGCCGTGTGCCGATGCGTCACATCCCGCTGCCGGAACAGTTTATTATTCCGCTGAAACAGCACCTCGGGCCGGAAGGCGAACTCTGCGTCAACGTCGGCGATCGGGTACTGCGCGGTCAACCCCTGACGCGTGGCACAGGACGTATGCTGCCGGTACATGCCCCTACTTCAGGCACGGTCAACGCCATCCGTTCACACATGACGGCACACCCTTCGGCCTTGCCCGAGTTAAGCATCATCATTATTCCTGACGGGGAAGATCGCTGGTGCGATCGCCAGTGCTTACCTGATTATCAGCAGCATTCGATAGACACCCTGCTCGCGCATTTACATCAAGCGGGTATCGCTGGCTTGGGTGGCGCAGGCTTCCCAACCTCGGCGAAACTCAAGGGTGGGCTGCACGGTATCGCAACGTTGATCATCAATGCCGCCGAATGTGAACCTTATATCACCGCCGATGACCGGTTGATGCAAGAGTACGCCAGTGAAATTGTGCAAGGGATTGAGATCCTGATGCATTTGCTTTCACCGGAGCGTACCTTGATTGGCATTGAAGACAACAAGCCGGAGGCCATTCAGGCGCTGCGCCACGCCCTGGCCAATCGCGCAGACATCCGATTGCGGGTCATTCCCACCAAATATCCCTCCGGCGGTGCCAAGCAACTCACTAAGATCTTGACCGGCAAAGAAGTGCCGTTTGGTAAACACTCCGCCTCCATCGGCGTATTGATGCAGAACGTCGGCACTGCTTATGCCATCAAGCGCGCGGTGATCAACGGTGAAGCCTTGACGGAGCGGGTGGTCACCCTGACCGGGGAAGCGCTGCGCCAACCGGGCAATGTCTGGGCGCGTCTCGGCACACCGGTGCGCCACTTGCTGAAGCAGGCCGGGTTTCATGCCGAAAACAAAACCCCGATGGTGATCATGGGCGGGCCGCTGATGGGCTTCACCCTGCCTGCGCTTGATGTTCCTATTGTCAAAATCAGCAACTGTATTCTTGCGCCGTCAGTGAGCGAAATACAGGCGCCAGAGCAAGAGCAATCCTGCATTCGGTGCAGTAAGTGCGCTGACGCCTGTCCGGCAGGACTGTTGCCACAGCAGCTTTACTGGTTCAGTCGTGGGCAGGAGCATGAGAAGGCGCGCGCACACCATTTGTTTGACTGCATTGAATGCGGCGCCTGCGCCTATGTCTGCCCAAGTAACATTCCGTTGGTACAATACTACCGTCAGGAAAAGGCTGAAATTCGCGCCGTCGATCTTGAAGCATCACGGGCGCAGCAAGCAAAAGCGCGTTTTGATGCGAAACAACTGCGTCTGGAGCGAGAAAAAGCGGCGCGCGAACGGCGTCATCAGCAAGCGGCTGCCACGGTGTCCACAACGGATAAACAGGCTGTTCAGGCTGCGCTGGAACGCGTGCGCAGCAAAAATACGCTGACTGAACCGCTTGCGACCATTGCGATAAACCCTGCCCAAACGCCGGATAATCGCGCGGTCATCGCGGCGCGCGAAGCGCGAAAAGCCCAGGCGCGCGCGAAGCAACAGATGCAAGTTGTGACCGAACCCGCCCAACCGGTTGCTGCTGTACCAGAGGATCCAAGACAAGCTGCGGTGGCTGCCGCTATTGCCCGGGTTAAGGCCAAAAAAGCGGCTCAGCAAGCGCCGGAAACTATCTCCTCAGAGATTGTCGCCACGACAACACCCGACGAGGAACCTGCCCCCGATTTGAACGATCCGCGCAAAGCCGCCGTTGCCGCTGCCATTGCCCGGGTTAAGGCCAAAAAAGCAGCTCAGCAAGCGCCGGAAACTATCTCCTCAGAGATTGTCGCTGCGCCAGCCCCCGACGCGGAACCTGCCCCCGATTTGAGCGATCCGCGCAAAGCCGCCGTTGCTGCTGCCATTGCCCGGGTTAAGGCCAAAAAAGCAGTGCAGCAAGCGCCGGAAACTATCTCCTCAGAGATTGTCGCCACGACAGCACCCGACGAGGAACCTGCCCCCGATTTGAGCGATCCGCGCAAAGCCGCCGTTGCCGCCGCCATTGCCCGCGTTAAAGCACGTAAAGCCGAACAGGCGTTAATCCATACTCACGAGGAATAGATGGCTTTCAAGATCGCAAGTTCGCCCTTTACCCATAACCATCAGCGCACACAGCGCATCATGCTGTGGGTAATACTCGCCTGTGTGCCCGGTATTGTTGTCCAGACGCTATTTTTTGGCGTCGGCACCTTGATACAAATCGCCCTCGCCTCAGTCACCGCGCTTACGGCGGAAGCAGTGACGTTGTCACTAAGAAAATTTGCTGTACGTACTACGCTGGCGGATCAATCGGCGCTGTTAACCGCCATTCTGCTCGGTGTCAGCCTGCCTCCTTTAGCCCCCTGGTGGATGGTGGTGCTTGCCACCTTTTTTGCTATCGTGATCGCCAAGCAACTCTATGGTGGCTTGGGAAATAATCCGTTTAACCCGGCGATGGTCGGCTACGTGGTGCTGTTAATCTCCTTCCCGGTCCAGATGACCAGTTGGCTACCGCCCGTCGCGTTACAGGTGGCACCGGTCACCGTCGTTGACGCACTGCACGTAATTTTCACCGGACAGACTGATGCTGGCTTGCACATTCAGGGATTAATGCAGAACATTGATGGCATTACCCAGGCCACGCCGTTAGATGGCTTTAAAACAGGTCTGCGCGCCGGGGAAACACCCGCACAAGTGTTGCAGCACCCGATCTTTGCGGAGAGCCTTGCGGGCGTCGGCTGGCAGTGGGTCAATCTGGCGTACCTTGCCGGTGGTATCCTTTTATTATTGACCCGCTCCATTCGCTGGCATATTCCCGTCAGTATGCTGTTCTCTTTGTTGCTGTGTGCCACGCTCGGTTGGCTATTGATGCCGGAAAAGGCCGCGCCGCCGCTGTTGCACCTGTTCTCTGGTGCCACCATGCTCGGGGCTTTCTTCATTGCCACCGATCCCGTGACGGCCTCCACCACCAACAAAGGGCGTTTGCTGTTTGGCGCGCTGATTGGGCTGCTGGTGTGGCTGATCCGTACCTACGGTGGATACCCGGATGGCATCGCATTTGCGGTATTGCTGGCAAATATTACTGTGCCGCTCATCGATTACTTTACCCAGCCACGCGCCTATGGCCATCGTCGATAAGGAAATAGCATGATCAGTACGATGCGACGTCACGCGACCACGCTGGCACTGTTTGCCGCCTTGACCACCGGCTTGACAGCGTTAGTCAATAGCCTGACTAAACCGACCATTGCCCACCAAGCGCAGTTGCAACAAAAGGCGTTGTTGGATCAGGTGATTCCGCCGGATATTTACGACAACAACATTCTGCAAGAATGTTACCTTGTCACCGATGAGGCGCTGGGTACCCCATCCGCGCGACACCTCTACATTGCACGCAAAGGTGATACTCCAGTGGCGGCAGCCATTGAATCCAGCGCACCGGACGGTTATTCCGGTGCTATTCATCTGCTGATAGGCGCGGATTTCCATGGTAAGGTACTCGGAGTTCGAGTGACTGAGCACCATGAAACACCGGGATTGGGTGACAAAATTGATCTGCGGGTATCCGACTGGATAACCCGTTTTACCGGGCGCACAGTGCAAGGTGCCGACGATCGCCAGTGGGCCGTCAAAAAGGATGGCGGGGAATACGATCAGTTCACCGGTGCCACTATCACACCCCGCGCCGTGGTAAACGCCAGCAAACGGACTGCCCTTTTTATGCAGACCATACCGGCGCGCCTGGCGACATTGCCGAATTGTGGAGCAGAGTAACATGAGTGAAGTGAAACACCTTCTGGCCCAGGGGCTGTGGAAAAACAACTCAGCGCTGGTGCAACTACTCGGCATGTGCCCGCTGCTGGCCGTCACCTCCACCGCCACCAACGCTTTGGGGCTGGGATTAGCCACCACGCTGGTACTGACCTGTACTAATGCCGCAATTTCCGCCATGCGCCGTTGGGTGCCGTCTGAAATCCGCATCCCTATTTATGTGATGATTATCGCGGCCGTGGTCAGCTCGGTAGAAATGCTGATTAACGCCTATGCCTATGGCTTATACCAGTCGCTGGGCATTTTTATTCCACTGATCGTCACCAACTGTTTGGTGATCGGTCGTGCGGAAGCTTACGCCGCGCAAAACCCCATCGCCCTTTCGGCGCTGGATGGTTTCGCCATGGGCATGGGAGCAACCTGCACCATGTTTGTGTTGGGTTCTCTGCGAGAATTGCTGGGCAACGGCACACTGTTTGACGGTGCAGACTTACTGCTCGGCGGTTGGGCTAAAGTGCTGCGTATTGAAGTGATCCAGGTTGATACCCCGTTCTTGCTGGCGATGTTACCGCCTGGCGCGTTTATCGGTTTAGCGCTGTTGCTTGCCGCCAAATACCTGATTGACGAAAAAATGAAACGCCGCCGCGCCGTCGGTGCGACAAAACAGAGCGTTACAACGGTTGACTCGCTGCCCGGAACAGCACCATAAGCACAAGGATAAGACGATGAACAAGGAAAAACGCGGCGAAATCTTGCGTCGTCTGCGCGATGCGAATCCGCATCCGACCACTGAGCTACACTTTGAGACACCGTTCGAACTGTTGATTGCGGTACTGCTGTCCGCACAGGCCACGGACGTCAGCGTGAATAAAGCCACCGCCAAACTCTATCCGGTTGCCAATACGCCGGAAACCTTGTTGGCACTTGGGGTCGACGGTGTAAAAGCCTATATCCGCACTATCGGCCTGTTTAACAGCAAGGCTGAAAACATCATCAAGACCTGCCGAATTCTGTTAGACCAGCATCAGGGTCAGGTACCGGAAAATCGCGAAGCGCTGGAAGCGCTGCCCGGAGTCGGACGTAAAACCGCCAACGTGGTGTTAAACACTGCTTTTGGCTGGCCCACCATCGCCGTTGACACCCATATTTTCCGCGTGTGCAACCGTACCGGATTCGCGCCGGGAAAAAACGTGGATGCGGTAGAAGAAAAGCTCTTAAAGGTGGTGCCCGCCGAATTCAAAATCGACTGCCACCACTGGCTGATTCTGCACGGACGTTACACCTGCATCGCCCGTAAACCGCGCTGCGGCTCTTGCCTGATTGAGGATTTGTGCGAATTCGGCGACAAAGTTTACGCTTGAGATCACTCGACGCGCTTAGCAACGTCTCGTTAGAATCCATTCTGATATCGCGTCCAAGGCACCGGGCGCGTAAGCAGACTGTCCCGCGGCTAAAAATCCCCACTGCGTCCAACGCGGCCATTGTTCACTCAACTGATAATTAAACCATTTGGCACGCAGTAAACCGTGGGTGGCCCCTTTAACGTCGCGCAAGCAGCGTGAGGTTTCCTCCGGCAGTAACCGGCTCCACACCGTTAACGTCTCCTGCGAAGACACATTGAGATCCTGTGCTCCCATCAGCACCATCACTGGCACCCGCTGTACGGCAATGTCCTGACGCGCATCCGACAACGCATTACGTCGCTCAAAATCGTCTCGCGTACAACGTGACATGCAAGGCTGCATCACCGTTTGGGGCGTGAAGCGTTGTGAATAAGCCGCACGTTCTCGCGCGATGGCAGCGGTAATCTCCGATGGCTCTGCCCCTTCTGTGGCTAAACGCTGCTGCATGTAGTAGAAGCCTTGCTCACGCCAGTTTATTGCGGGACCAATCAACACGATAAAATCTGCCGTTGAGCGCTGACTGGCATTAGGTACCACCCAGCCTGCTTGAGAAAAACCGAGAAATCCCAGACGGCTCTCCTTCAATTCTGGCCGCGCGCGCAATGCATGCAGTGCGGCAACCGCTTCATCAGCGCGATCGTGTAACGTTTGTGCCAGCCAATCACCGCTGCTGGCCGCGACGCCGGGTTTATCCCAGGAAAAGACGCCAATCCCTCGGGCGACAAGGGCATTGACCAGCGGAAGGTAGCCGCCATCAGACCAACGGTCTTGGGCACCATCGCCATGTACCAGCAATACCACAGGTGGATTGTGTTTGTTTTCAGGCAACAACAGCGTGCCTTCAAGGCGGGCATCGCCCAGCGAAAACGATAAGGTCTGCTGGGCGCGATCGGGCAGTTCAAAAGCGGAGAGGCCATGCAGCACGATGCCTGATATGACTATCAGCATACAGGCCACCACTGATAGCACAAGCTTGACCATGCCATGCCCCTCGTTAATGAATAACCGCCACTATTTTACTGGCAGCGTTATATCCTTAAACATCGCTTCAATTTCTTCATTGGAACGCAGAGCAATGGCAGAATCCACCACATCACGCGTGAGGTGCGGTGCAAAGCGCTGAATGAAATCATACATGTAGCTGCGCAGGAAAGTACTGCGACGGAACCCAATCTTGGTGGTACTGTAGCTAAAAATGCTGTTAGCGTTAATCGTCACCAGATCCGTCTCCGTGCGCGGATCGACGGCCATGTTGGCTATAACGCCAACGCCTAATCCCAGACGCACGTAGGTTTTAATCACGTCAGCATCCGTTGCGGTGAACACGATGCGCGGTGTCAACCCAGCGCGGTTGAATGCGGTATCCAACTCCGAACGGCCGGTAAAACCGAAGGTGTAGGTAACAATCGGATACGCCGCCAGCTCTTCAATGGTGATATCTTTTTTCGTTGCCAGCGGATGATCGGGTTTCACCACCACCGCGCGATTCCAGTGGTAGCACGGCAACATGATTAAATCGTCATACAGATGCAGCGCCTCAGTGGCAATTGCAAAATCTGCCGTCCCTTTCGCAACCGCTTCGGCAATCTGCGTTGGCGATCCCTGGTGCATATGCAGTGAAACGCGAGGATAACGCTCAATAAAACCTTTGATGACATCCGGCAGTGCGTAGCGCGCCTGCGTATGTGTGGTCGCCACATAGAGCGAACCTTTATCAGGATAGGTATGCTCTCCGGCCACGGCCTTGATGGCATCCACCTTGGAGAGCACTTCACGGGCAATACGCACCACTTCCTGACCTGCAGGCGTTACCTGAGTCAGGTGTTTACCACTACGCGCAAAGATTTGAATTCCCAGCTCATCTTCCAGCATTCTCACCTGTTTACTGATCCCCGGCTGCGAGGTGTATAAGCCCTCAGCCGTTGAGGAAACGTTCAGGTTATGATTAACAACTTCAACGATATAACGAAGCTGTTGCAATTTCATATGTCATCCCATGTTATTGAGCATGTGCATCAGGCACGAATAAACTATCTACCGTTGCTTTACTTTTTCAAGGCACTGTAACATTCGCAATGCGATGAAAAGCAGGCGGTTATTTCATCATATTAAGGTCATTTAATCATAAAAAATATTTTTATATAACTATTATCTTTGCACCGATAAAAATAACACCCTCAACGTGAGCTGAGTGAGGGCGCTCATTCTAGCGCACGGCAGCGTGATCCTCTCACCTAGATCGCTATCTTCCCACTCAGATCAAAAAAGCCAGCCCAAAAGGCTGGCTTTTATTCATATGGCAGAGAATTATTTTTTCTCAGAGGTCCATTTGCCGTCTACATAAAATGCAGACCACCCTGTCGCTTTGCCATTTTTCTCCGAAGCAACGTATTGCTGCTTGGTTTTACGACTAAAACGCACCACCGCTTTGTTGCCTTCAGCATCTTCCACCGGCGCATCGGCTAGATAGCGCAGTTTTTCCGGCAGACGATCGCGGAATCGCACCAGCTCTTCCACTAACGGCGCGCGGGTTTCGCGCGATTTGGGGAAGGTGTTGGCGGCCAGGAACACGCCTGCCGCACCGTCACGCAGCACGAAGTAGGCATCGGATTTTTCGCACGGCAATTCGGGCAAAGGAACCGGATCTTCTTTCGGCGGCGCGACGTCACCGTTGCGCAAAATCTTGCGGGTATTGGTACAGGTTTCATTGGTGCAGGCCATGTACTTGCCAAAACGCCCCATTTTCAGGTGCATATCGGAACCACATTTGTCGCACTCAACCACCGGACCGTCATAGCCCTTGATACGAAACTCACCGTTTTCGATCTCGTAGCCATCACATGCCGGGTTATTGCCGCACACATGCAGTTTGCGCTGGTTATCAATCAGGTAGCTGTCCATCGCCGTACCGCACTTGCCGCAACGACGACGTGCACGCAGCGCATTGGTTTCCGCCTCATCCCCTTCCAGCACGTTCAACACTTCGGCTTCAGGAATCAGATTGATGGTGGTTTTGCAGCGCTCTTTTGGCGTCAATGCATAGCCGGAACAGCCGAGGAACACGCCGGTACTGGCGGTGCGAATCCCCATCTGGCGTCCACAGGTAGGACAATCGATGGTGGTCAGCACCATGGCATTGGGGCGCATTCCCCCCACTTCCGGATCCATTTCTGCTTTTTCCAACTGCTGGCTGAATTCGGCAAAAAACTCATCCAGCACCCCTTTCCACTCCGCCTGATTGTTGGCGACCTGATCGAGGCTGCTTTCCATACGCGCCGTAAAATCGTAGTTCATCAACTCGCGGAAGTTTTCTTCCAGACGGTCAGTGACAATTTCACCCATTTTTTCGGCGTAGAAACGGCGGTTTTCCACGCGCACATAGCCACGATCCTGAATGGTCGAAATGATAGAGGCATAAGTAGACGGACGACCGATACCGCGTTTTTCCAACTCTTTGACCAGCGAAGCATCGCTATAGCGGGCAGGCGGTTTGGTAAAGTGCTGGCTCGGCAGCAGTTTATCCAGGGACATCACTTCCCCGACCTCAACGGTCGGCAGCGTGCGGTCTTCATCACCTTTACGCAGCGCCGGCATCACTTTAGTCCAGCCATCAAAACGCAAGGTGCGCCCTTTGGCACGCAGTTGATAGCCTTCCGCGTTTACCAACAGCGTTGTGGAGTCATATTTGGCCGGTGTCATCTGGCAGGCAACAAATTGACGCCAGATCAACTGGTAGAGTTTCTGCGCATCAGCTTCCATATCCTTCAGCGCATCCGCCAGAACGGCAACGTCTGAAGGACGAATCGCTTCGTGCGCTTCCTGAGAATTTTCTTTACTGCTGTAGAGATTCGCGCTCTCCGGCAGGTAAGCCTTACCAAAGCTGGACGCAATATAATCGCGCGCCATGGTCAATGCATCCTGACTCAGGTTGGTGGAGTCGGTACGCATGTAGGTGATGTAGCCCGCTTCGTACAAGCGCTGCGCCATCATCATGGTTTTTTTAACGCCAAACCCCAAACGGGTACTTGCCGCTTGTTGCAGCGTGGAGGTAATAAAAGGTGCCCCCGGTTTGCTGCTAGTGGGCTTGTCTTCGCGCTCCGCAACCACATAGCGCGCGGCTTCCAGAATGCTGACTGCCGCCGCCGTTTGCGCTTTATTGACCGGTTTAAACGGCTTGCCATCAAAGTGCGTCACCTGCATTTGCAATGCGGCACTCGATGACAACAAATCCGCATGCAGTTCCCAGTACTCTTCCGGGATGAAGGCTTTGATTTCGCGTTCACGCTCCACCACCAGACGAACCGCAACGGACTGCACGCGACCGGCAGAAAGGCCACGGGCGATTTTCTTCCACAACAGCGGAGAAACCATGTAGCCCACGACACGGTCCATAAAACGCCGCGCTTGCTGCGCATTGACCCTGTCGATATTTAATTTATCTGGCTTTTCAAACGCCTGAGTGATCGCATTCTTGGTGATTTCGTTAAACACCACGCGGCTGAAACGGCCTTCATCGCCCCCAATGATTTCCCGCAGGTGCCAGGCAATGGCTTCCCCTTCGCGGTCAAGGTCGGTTGCGAGATAGATGTGGTCGGCATTGGCCGCCAGCGTTTTCAGTTCAGAGACCACTTTCTCTTTGCCGGGCAGTATTTCGTAATCGGCCTGCCATCCGTGATATGGATCGACACCCATACGATTGACCAGCGCGGTGCGCTCATCTTTTTTGCCGGCTTTTTTCGCTTTGCCAGGCTCAGCGCTCTTCTTCGCCGCCGCAGAACCGCTGGTCGGCAAATCACGCACATGACCGACGCTCGATTTCACCACGTAGTCATTGCCCAGATATTTGTTGATTGTTTTGGCTTTGGCCGGGGACTCAACTATGACGAGAGCTTTACCCATATGTATTGTTACCTACCGAATGCTTCAAATTAACGTGTTGTTGAGGGCGTCTGGTCCCTTTTTCAAGGGGCATATACGTCATTTATTCTCTACCGCTACGCCTGTTCGCGTACTTCCAGCTTCACTAGGTGGAGATTCAAGAGTACGTAACGGTCAATAAACCATTCCATAACCACATGACCATCCACGTTTTTTTGCTGTAATGACGGTTAACTGCCCGCGGTGCCGCTAACGCTGCTGCAACACCGTAAAGAATTTTTTCCGCTTAACGATACAAAATCCCACACTCTACCTGATAAATGCTGTCACGCAACCTAATTAGCATGGAAACGCGGTTTTCGCCAACCTCTACTGCTCATCGTTATCGGCTGACAGCGGCGTAGTCTTCAGAAAAATTACGTCGTCTTATCAACCCGTTTTCAAACGTTCATTAAAAAAAGCGCAAAAAAGCACAAGCAGATGCCGTTGGGGTGGCGTTAGAATAGCGCCATGAGTTTCAGCAGGAGTAACACTATGTCAGACAACGTGACTATGACAGCAGAGAACAGCGCCATAGAGAGAACCCCGATCGACCGCCAGACACTATTGGAACAGGCTAACCGCCTGATTCAGAACCACGATGACTATCTGCACGGCATGATTGCCACTGACGTTGATCAGAAAAACGGCGTGCTGGTATTTAAAGGGGATTATTTCCTGGATGACAACGGCCTGCCGACATTAAAAACCACGGCGGTATTTAACATGTTTAAGCACTTGGCGCATGAATTGTCAGAGAAATATCAACTGATCGACTAAGCAAGATGACCCTGTACGCACTGCGCACAGGGTTATATGTATCAAACGAACGGGTGGCTGCCCCGCTGCCACCAACGCAGCAGCAGACGCTCAGCGGAGTCACCCGCGTTCCCCATGATTTTATCCAGCAGGCGCTTGCGCCGCGTATAGCGCACGCTCAACACTTCATGGGTGGTGATTTCCTGAATCAGTAAATCGTCGCTGGTGCCAATCGCATCAACCAGCCCTAATGTTTGCGCCTGTGTGCCAAACCAATGCTCGCCTGTGGCGGTTTTATCGATATCCAGCGAAGGGCGCATCTCTTTGACAAACTGCTTAAACAGACCGTGAGTCACATTTAACTCTTCACGGAATTTTTCACGCCCCTGCTCCGTATTCTCGCCAAACAGCGTCAGGGTGCGCTTATATTCACCGGCTGTATGCAGTTCTACATCAATATCATTGTTTTTAAGCAACCGATTGAAGTTGGGGATCTGAGCCACGACGCCAATAGAACCGATGATTGCAAACGGCGCGGCAACAATGCGATCGGCCACGCAGGCCATCATGTATCCACCGCTGGCAGCAACCTTGTCCACCGCAACGGTCAAGCGAATGCCGCCATCGCGCAGGCGCTGTAACTGAGACGCCGCCAATCCGTAACCGTGCACCACGCCACCGGGGCTTTCCAGACGTAACAGCACTTCATCCTGCGGCGTCGCGACTGCCAGCACCGCCGAGACTTCTTCACGCAGCGCAGAGACTTCACCGGCGTCCATGCTGCCGTTAAAATCCAATACGTAAAGGCGTGGTTTCACCACTTTCTCATCGCCGCGTTTGGCGCGCAGTTTTTCTTCTTTAGCGGCAGCTTTGTCCTCTTTTTTCTTCCGCTTCGCGACCAGTTTGCGCTCCGCATCACTCATGCAGGTGTCGCGCATTTCATTTTGCATTTCGCGATACTGTTCGCCCAGGTTCATCACTTGCAACTCCCCTTTGCGTGGGCGTTTTCGCTGCGTGACACCAAAGGTCAACACGACCACTGCGCCAATGGCCAGCACTATCGTGACTACTTTTGCCAGAAATAAGCCGTACTGAGAAAGCAATTCCACAAATACCGTCCCTCGTTTACTGAGTCATATCATGACGCCGCCGATGTTTACCTGCGCAGTTGCCTGCGACACACCACACCATCATACCGCTCGTCTTACGCCACTCCACGGTTCTCATCAAACCGATGCGAGAGCAAAAAGACAGCCTAACGTATGGCGTGAAATATGGCGATGTTAATCATGGGTTTTTTACACCTGTTGCTGTTTTTTACCGCAGTGGTGTAAGAATGCGCCCGACGCGCATTGAATTCACTGACACATTGAGGCATAACTGCCGTTACGTCTTAGGGCTTGCGGCGTATAGAGGAAAGTACTGTGCATTATCAACCTATGAATGACCTTCTTAAACACCGCTTAATTCTTGTCACCGGTGCGGGCGATGGTATTGGGCGCGAAGCCGCGCTCACTTACGCGCGCTACGGTGCCCGGTTAATCCTGATGGGTCGCACCGCGCATAAATTACAGGATGTGCAAGCAGAAATCCTGCGTGAAACGGGGACATCCTCGCTAATTATGCCCTGCGATTTATTGACGATAACGGAACAGGCGTGCGCTGCGCTGGCGGCTGATCTGGAAAAACAGATACCCCACCTTGACGGCGTATTGCATAACGCAGGGTTGCTCGGGGATATCGCACCGATCGCCGAACAGGATCCGGCGACCTGGCATCAGGTGATGCAAGTTAATGTGAATGCCACCTTTATGCTGACGCAGGCGCTGTTGCCCCTGTTGCTAAAAGCCGCCAGCCCCTCGCTGGTGTTCACCAGTTCCAGCGTGGGTCGCGAGGGCCGCGCGGAATGGGGAGCCTATGCGGTTTCCAAATTCGCCACAGAAGGGCTAATGCAGGTATTGGCCGATGAATATCGCAACCAGCATTTGCGCGTTAACTGTATTAATCCGGGTGGTACGCGCACCGCAATGCGCGCCAGCGCGTTCCCAGATGAAGATCCCCAGCGCCTCAAAACGCCTGCCGACATTATGCCGCTCTACCTTTATTTGATGGGCGATGACAGCAAACGCAAAACCGGCATGAGTTTCGATGCACAGCCGGGAAGAAAGCCCGGTCCAGCGGTATAAGGGAGCCCAGACAATGGATAACGATCGCCACAAGCAGCGCCAGCAAAAGCTAAAACAACGGGTTGACGAACGCATTGCCGCGGCCAACGAGGTGCGCGGCATCCTGATGGTTTTCACCGGCAACGGCAAGGGGAAAACCACGGCGGCGTTTGGCACCGCGACACGCGCGGTGGGCCATGGCCTGCGCGTCGGCGTGATTCAATTTATCAAAGGTGAATGGCCCAACGGCGAGCGTAACCTGCTCGCCGATCACGGCGTTGAGTTTCAGGTGATGGCGACCGGGTTTACCTGGGATACGCAGGATCGCACCAGTGATACGTTGGCGGCACAAGCCGTCTGGCAGCACGGCAAACGCATGTTGACCGATACTACACTCGATCTGGTGATCCTGGATGAGTTGACCTACATGGTGAGCTACGACTATCTGGCGCTGACGGAGGTGGTGACGGCATTACAACAGCGACCGGCCCATCAGAGCGTGATTATTACCGGGCGCGGCTGTCATCGCGAATTGCTGGAATTGGCGGATACGGTAACGGAAATGCGTCCGACAAAGCACGCGTTTGACGCGGGCATAAAGGCCCAGCAAGGGATCGATTGGTAAGAAAATACGCGGTTGATATTGCGGGGTGTAGCGACAGCACACCCCGTGTAACACAGACAACCTTAAATCATGCTTAGCCGTTACGCTTTGGCGTGCTGCGCCGCGCAGGACCAGCCTGACCGTGGCGTTTCACCGCACGACGAATTTGATTGGCTTTCACCCGACGACGTTCGCGCTCAACCGGCAGTTTGCTGGTGGTTTCTGCAGGCAATTGCACCAGTTCGCGCAGGTAGTTAAGCTGCTCGAGCGGCATTTCCGTCCAGCCACCGCGCGGCAATCCTTTGGGTAATGGAATGTCGCCATAGCGCACGCGAATCAGGCGGCTCACCTGCACGCCAACCGCTTCCCACAGACGACGCACTTCACGGTTACGTCCTTCAGTCAGCGTGACGTTATACCACTGGTTCAATCCTTCACCGCCGCTGTAACTCAGGGTGCAGAATGATGCAGGGCCGTCATCAAGCTGTACACCTTTGGTCAGCAGCTTGAGCTTATCCTCATCCACTTCACCAAACACCCGCACCGCATATTCACGCTCCACTTCATGGCTGGGGTGCATCAAGCGGTTTGCCAGTTCGCCGTCGGTAGTGAACAGCAACAGGCCGGAGGTATTCACATCCAGACGACCTACCGCTACCCAGCGCGAACCGCGCATTTTCGGCAAGCGATCGAACACGGTCGGACGACCATCAGGATCGCTGCGGGTGCAAAGCTCACCTTCTGGTTTGTAATAGATCAGTACGCGACAGACCGCTTCTTCCGTTTCTTTAACGGAAACCACGTGCCCATCAATACGAATGCGGGTTGCTTTGGTGACTTCGACGCGGTCGCCCAGCGTCGCAATTTTGCCGTCTACGCTCACACGGCCTGCCTGAATAATGCCTTCAATCTCGCGGCGTGAGCCGTGGCCAGCGCGCGCCAGCACTTTTTGTAACTTTTCGCTCATTGAGCAGCCTCAGAGTGTCGCCTTCACAGGCGTCGGATAAAACAATGAGTTAACGTCAATTTCCGCATAACTCACTGATAAGTATCTGTTTAACAGAGAAATTTGGGCAATGCCCCCCTGTTTATTGCCACATCGCCGTACCCGTAGCGCGAGTGACCGCTCATTCTACATGAATTTTAGGCTAAAAAGCGCATCTTGTTTGAGTACAACGGCGTATCGATCGATAATCCTGTTTCCAGGGAACCGTATACGCTAGCGCTGACACTACAGGAAACGTCCATGACATCGATTTCACCACTGGTCTGTCGTGATGCCACACACTACGACAGCCACCAGCTCGCCGCCATATTGACCGAGTGCTTCACGGATTATGTGATCCCTTTCACCCTCGACGGCCCGACGTTTGCCACACGTTTTAACGCCGAGGGCCTGTCGTTGACTGAGAGCCGCATCTGGAGCGCGAACAATAATCCAGTGGCGTTGGCTATTATGGTGCGTCGCGGCTCGCGTTGCCGCTTGGCCGCCTTTGCCATTCATCCGCGCTGGCGCCGCGGCGGATTGGGAACAGTCATGTTAGAACAGTTGCTGCGCGAAGCGCGTCAACGGGGTGATAGCGCACTATGGCTCGAGGTGATTAGCAGCAATGCGGCTGGCATTGCCTTGTATGACAAGATGGGGTTTACGCGTCAGGACACCCTGTGTGGTTTTGCTGCACCACTGGCAGAGGGAGCAATAAACAGTAACGCCACAGTAACCCGTTGCGATCCAGTCACGCTTCTCGGCAACATGATCGCCGCCGCTGATAAACCGCTTCCCTGGATGATCGACCCTTTGGGAGCGGTCTCACTGCCAGCTCAGGGTTATCGCTGTGGTGATGACGCCTACGCCATTGTTGCCACTGCATTTACCAAACCCCAATTGCGGGCACTTTATGTGACGCCCGCCGCCCGCCGGCAAGGTCATGCTCGACGGTTACTTCAAGCGCTGGCGGCACAGTGCGAGGGGATTTCCACCCCCGTCGCAGTGCCACAGTCGTTGACCCCGCTATTTTTACAGGCAGGCTGGCAACAGCACCCGATTACCCAATTCACGCTGTGCCACTCGCTGGCGGAACCTGAGCGCTGAGCGCAAGGCACCGGTGGCGTCTTTATCACTGAAATGGTGAAATATCGCCGGTACCTTCACGCACCACAACCGGCGCGGAGTCGGTCAAATCGATCACCGTTGTGGGCTTTTGTCCCAGAAATCCGCCGTGGATAATCAAATCTACCCGTTTGCCCAAATGATCCTGAATTTCTTCAGGATCGGACTCCGCAAAATCATTGCCCGGCAACATCAATGTGGTCGACATCAACGGCTCATTCAGCGCTTCCAGCAGCGCCAGCGCAATCTCGTTAGAAGGCACGCGCAGGCCGATGGTTTTGCGCTTTTCACTCATCAATCGGCGCGGCACTTCTTTGGTGGCTTTCAAAATAAAGGTGTAGTTACCGGGCGTATTGTTTTTTATCAGGCGAAACGCCGCATTATCTACATAGGCATAGGTGGATATTTCGGAAAGATCGCGGCACACGATGGTGAAGTTATGGTTGCTGTCCAAATGGCGAATTTGGCAAATGCGCTCCATTGCATTTTTCTCGCCCAGCATACATCCCAATGCGTAACCGGAATCCGTGGGATAGACCAGCACACCACCTTTACGCAGCACATCAACAGATTGATTGATCAACCGGGGCTGAGGGTTTTGTGGATGAATATAAAAAAACTGACTCATGATACGTCCTTAAACATCGAATTTAGCGCGACGTTTCGCATCCGTCGCGGTGCAACGCTTCAGCGGTCAACGGCAGTGCTGCGAGCACGGGATGTTGCCACACGGGCGTTACTCCGCCGGGCAACCAAAGCTTGCGCCCCAACTCTATCCAGGCGCAGGGACGGTGAAAATCAGAGCCCTGCGAAGCATAGAGCTTAAAATCCTGCGCATAACGCGCCAGTTGAGTACGTTCGTCCGGCGCTTGTTGGCACTGGGCAACTTCCATCGCATCCCCTGATGCTGCTACAAAACTGGCCAGCACCCGCTTGAGCCATTTGGGAGACAACTCATAGCGCCCAGGATGTGCCAGTACCGCCACACCGCCCGCATGATGAATAACATCAACGGCTTCTGCTATTGTACACCACTGCGGCGGGACATATCCGGTTTTCCCTTTTGCCAGATAGGATTTGAATACCTGCCCCACGTTGCTGGCCTTACCCTGTTCCACCAAAAAACGGGCAAAATGGCCACGGGTGATTTCACCCTCTCCGGCAAAACGCAGTGCCCCTTCCAGTGCGCCCGGAATACGCGCCTTCTCCAACCGTTCACTGATTGCCTGCGCACGCTGCCAGCGTCTCGCCTTCTGCTGTTCGAGCAGGTGAGTCAACGCGACGTGGTCGGGATCAATGCCTAAACCGACAATATGAATCTCATGATTTTCCCACAGGGTGGAGATCTCAACCCCTGGCACCAGCCGTAACGGCAGATTCAATGCGGCTATTGCCTGCTGCGCGGCAGTCAGGCCAGCCACAGTATCGTGATCGGTGATAGCCAGAACACCAACGCGCATCTCGACGGCGCGTTGCACCAGATCGCTGGGCGACAGTTCTCCATCCGAAGCGGTAGTATGGCTGTGCAAATCAAACAGCGGACTGGGAGACAGAGCAACGGAAAGTTCGGACACACAGGCACCTATGGTTGTTAATGCTGCTCAGGGGATCTGAGGCGCGGAACATCATGCCATTAAACACCGCCGGAGGGGAACTACACCACGGCGGTGCTGTACCGATAAAATAAAATGCGTTAACCCGTTGACAACGCGCTCATGAACCAGTTAACTAGTACGCAAGTTCAGCAGATAAATGGAAATGTGATAATGGCAACGCACTTTCTCGCAATGGTAAACAGCAGCCCGCGCGGCAGCTTCAAAACCGGTGGTTGGTGGCGCTCTTCCCTGTGGCGGGTGGAGTATTAACGCATAGCTGTTATCACAACATGCAAAATCTCTAAACCCGCTTAATTGGCGGGTTTTTTTATGACTTACTGCTGCGCAATAACGTGAGATCGACATAAAACGGGCAGCAGACAACCAGAGTAGCGACGATGCAAACATCAGCAACGATATCTTCACCCATCGATAAGCCGCAGCTTGAACTGCTGCGCGTCGAAGCCGCTTATCGCGATAATCCGAGCGCAGTTTTCCATCAACTGTGCGGTGCCCGACCGGCCACGCTGCTGTTGGAATCCGCAGAAATTGACAGTAAACAGGATCTGAAAAGCCTGTTGATCATTGATAGCGCACTGCGTATCACCGCACTGGGGCAGCAGGTCTCCATTCAGGCATTGACCGCTAACGGTGCAACGCTGCTGCCTCTGCTTGACCAACTGCTACCGACAGATATCGATGTCGCCGTACGTCCCAACGGTCGTGAATTAACCTTCCCGGCGGTTGATACCTTGCAAGACGAAGATGCACGTCTGCGTTCGCTGTCCGTTTTTGACGCCCTGCGTCTGCTACAAACGCTGGTAACCAGCCCTGAGAGTGAACGGGAAGCGATGTTCTTCGGTGGCTTGTTCGCTTACGACTTGGTTGCCGGGTTTGAAACATTACCACCACTCAGCCAACAACAGCGCTGCCCGGATTACTGCTTTTATCTGGCAGAAACCTTGTTGATTCTGGATCACCAACAACGCGTCACGCATTTACAGGCCAGCCTGTTCACGCCGGATACCGTCGAACGCCAGCGCCTGCAGCATCGCCTGACACAGTTAGGGCACCAGTTGCAGCAGCCAGCACCCGCGTTGCCGCGTCAGACGCTGACGGATATGACGCTCAGTTGTAATCAGAGCGACGAAGAATACGGTGCCGTGGTACGTCAAATGCAGGAAGCGATCCGCATTGGTGAAATCTTCCAGGTAGTGCCGTCACGCCGTTTCTCTCTGCCGTGCCCATCTCCATTGGCCGCGTACCAAACGCTAAAAGAGAACAATCCCAGCCCTTATATGTTCTTTATGCAAGATCAGGACTTCACCTTGTTTGGCGCGTCACCGGAAAGCTCGCTGAAATACGACGCGGATTCTCGCCAGATCGAAATCTATCCCATTGCCGGTACGCGCCCACGCGGCCGTCGCGCCGATGGCTCACTGGATCGCGATCTCGACAGCCGCATCGAGCTGGAAATGCGCACTGACCATAAAGAGCTGGCAGAGCACCTGATGCTGGTCGATCTGGCGCGTAACGACCTGGCCCGTATTTGTGAACCTGGCAGCCGCTACGTGGCCGATCTGACCAAAGTGGATCGCTACTCGTTCGTGATGCATCTGGTTTCCCGCGTTGTCGGCACGTTGCGTAACGATTTGGATGTTCTGCACGCCTATCGGGCTTGTATGAACATGGGCACGTTGAGCGGCGCGCCAAAGGTACGCGCCATGCAACTGATTGCCGACAGTGAAAAAACGCGACGCGGCAGCTACGGCGGTGCTGTGGGCTACTTCACCGCGCACGGTGATTTGGACACCTGCATCGTCATCCGTTCTGCCTATGTTGAAGACGGTATCGCGACCGTGCAGGCTGGAGCGGGTGTGGTGCTCGATTCGCAGCCGCAGGCGGAAGCGGACGAAACCCGAAACAAAGCGCGCGCGGTGCTTCGCGCCATTGCCACGGCTCACCATGCCAAGGAGATCTTCTGATGGCCGATATCCTGTTGCTCGATAATATTGATTCTTTCACCTACAACCTGGTGGACCAGTTGCGCGCCAGCGGTCATAACGTGGTGATTTACCGCAATCAGGTGCCGGTAGACACCATTATTGCCCGCCTGAAAACACTGGAAAAACCGGTTCTGATGCTCTCGCCTGGCCCCGGCACCCCGGCACAGGCCGGCTGCATGCCTGCGCTGTTAACCCAACTGCGCGGCCGTTTGCCGATTATTGGCGTCTGTCTGGGACATCAGGCGATCGTTGAAGCCTATGGCGGCCACGTGGGGCAAGCCGGTGAAATTCTGCACGGCAAAGCATCGGCCATTGAACACGATGGTCAGGCGATGTTTGAGGGATTGCCTAACCCTTTGCCGGTGGCGCGTTACCACTCTCTGGTTGGCAGTCAGGTGCCGGATGAACTCACGGTCAATGCCCATTTTAATGGCATGGTGATGGCCGTGCGTCACGACGCCGATCGCGTCTGCGGCTTCCAGTTTCACCCCGAATCTATCCTGACCACTCACGGTGCCCGTCTGCTGGAGCAGACGTTGGCGTGGGCGCTGGCATAAGCCTTATCGCGACCCACCACGACAATCATTACCGAATTTAAGGATATATTATGTACGCTTCTGTGAATACGCTGGCCGCCGTCCCGATCGATGTCACCCTGGAAAAACAGGCCATTCTGGAGAAACTGTTTGGCGCTCAGGCCATTTCTCGCGCTGAGAGTCAGGCGCTGTTCAGCGCGATTGTGCGCGGCGAGTTAGAGCCCGCGCAGTTGGCCGCCGCCCTGATCAGCATGAAGGTGCGCGGTGAACACCCGGAAGAGATCGCGGGTGCGGCTGCGGCCTTACTGGCAGACGCGCAGCCTTTCCCACGCCCTGATTACCTGTTTGCCGATATCGTCGGCACTGGCGGGGATGGCACCAACAGCATCAATATCTCGACGGCCAGCGCGTTTGTTGCCGCCAGTTGTGGCGTGAAGGTCGCCAAACACGGTAACCGCAGTGTCTCCAGCCGTTCTGGCTCTTCCGATCTGCTGTCTGCCTTCGGCATTAAACTGGATATGGCACCTGAACAATCACGTCAGGCGCTGGACGATCTTGGCGTTTGCTTTCTATTTGCACCGCAATACCACACTGGATTTCGTCACGCGATGCCCGTGCGTCAGTTGCTGAAAACCCGCACGCTGTTTAACGTGCTGGGCCCACTGATTAACCCGGCGCGTCCGCCGCTGGCGCTGATTGGGGTTTACAGTCCGCATCTGGTAACGCCCATTGCCGAAACGCTGCGCGTGCTGGGTTATCAACGCGCAGCCGTCGTGCACGGCGGCGGTATGGATGAAGTCGCGCTGCACGCGCCTACTCAGGTGGCGGAACTGCGCGGTGGCAAGGTGGAAACCTACGAACTGACCCACCGCGATTTTGGTCTCGAGAGCGCCCCGCTTTCTGCGCTCCAGGGCGGGCTGCCCGAAGAAAACCGTGATATTCTGGCGCGTCTGTTACAAGGCAAAGGCGAACGCGCGCATGAAAATGCCGTAGCCGCCAACGTTGCATTACTGTTGCGTCTGTTTGGACAAGAAGATTTGCGCCAGAACGCGCAGCAGGCATTGGATGTTATTCACAGCGGGCAGGCTTATCAGCGCGTGACAGCGCTCGCCGCCAGAGGGTAAAGGTGCTATGCAAGAGTCAGAACTGAACAAGACCGTATTGGGTAACATCGTAAAGGATAAAGTGAGTTGGATTGTTGCGCGCCAGCAGGCACAACCGTTATCCGGTTTTCAAGCGGATCTTGTTCCTAGTCAGCGCGATTTTTATGCGGCGCTCAAACATAAAAAGCCTGCGTTTATTCTGGAATGCAAAAAGGCATCGCCTTCCAAGGGGCTGATTCGCGAAGATTTTGATCCGGTTGCTATTGCACGCGTCTACAGCGATTACGCCTCTGCTATCTCAGTGCTGACCGATGAAAAATATTTTCAGGGCAGTTTTGATTTTTTACCGCGTATCAGCGCCGTCGTCAGACAACCGGTGCTGTGCAAAGATTTCATTATCTCGGAATACCAGATTTATCTGGCGCGCCATTATCAGGCCGATGCCATTCTGCTGATGCTCTCCGTACTGGACGATCATGAATACCGAGAGCTGGCCCAGGTGGCACACAGCCTGAAAATGGGCGTGTTGACAGAGGTGAGTAACGAGGCTGAGCTGGAACGCGCAATCGCGCTCAAGGCCCGCGTGGTCGGTATCAATAATCGCGATCTGCGCGATCTGTCTATCGATCTTGATCGCACGCGCACGCTGGCGCCGCGTTTGCCTAAAAATGTTACGGTAATCAGTGAGTCTGGAATTCATAACGCGGCACAAATTCGCGAGCTCAGCGCCTACGCCAACGGCTTTCTGGTGGGCAGCTCGCTGATGTCAGAACCCAATCTGTCATTGGCAGTGCGCCGTCTTATCCTGGGCGAGAATAAAGTGTGTGGGCTCACGCGCGCCATGGACGCCGCGGCAGCGTACAACGCCGGTGCCGTGTACGGTGGCTTGATTTTTGTGCCCTCTTCACCGCGCTATGTGACACCGGAATTCGCACCGACGGTAATGTCCGGTGCACCGTTGCGCTACGTCGGCGTGTTCCGTAACGCCCCCGCAGCGCAGATTGCACAGACGGCCCGACAGTTAGGGTTGTTTGCCGTGCAACTGCACGGCAACGAAAACCAGACCGCCATTGATGAACTGCGCGCATTGCTGCCCACCACTTGCCAAATCTGGAAAGCGCTCAGCGTTGAAAAAAGGCTGCCCAAACGCGATTTTGCCAATGTGAATCGCTACCTGTTTGATAATGGACAAGGCGGCAGCGGTGAGCGTTTTGACTGGAATTTATTGCATGAAGCCGATCTGAGTAACGTGCTACTGGCAGGCGGCGTGAATGTATTTAATAGCGCTAAAGCTGCACAGCTTGGCTGTGCCGGATTGGACGTTAACTCAGGTGTCGAAAGCGAACCCGGGATCAAAGACGCGGTGAAAATACATGCCGCCTTTGCCCCACTCTACCCGCAATAATCGCAGGGCAGCACGGCGCGACACGCTTCAATTTTTCGATGAGCACTGACAGGACAGACAGGAACATTATGACGTTACTTAATCCTTACTTTGGTGAATTCGGCGGGCAGTATGTGCCGCAGATACTGATCCCCGCGTTGCAACAATTGGAACAGGCCTTTGTTGACGCACAAAAAGATCCTGAATTTCAGGCCGCCTTTACCGATCTACTGAAAAACTATGCCGGTCGCCCGACAGCGCTCACCCGCTGCCGTAACCTGACTCAGGGCACTCGCGCTACGCTGTATCTTAAGCGGGAAGATCTGTTGCACGGCGGTGCGCACAAAACCAACCAGGTGCTGGGTCAGGCGTTGTTAGCCAAGCGCATGGGAAAAACCGAGATCATCGCTGAAACCGGCGCAGGACAACATGGTGTGGCAACCGCGCTGGCATGTGCCCTGCTCAACCTGAAATGTCGCATCTATATGGGGGCTAAAGACGTAGAGCGTCAGTCACCCAACGTGTTCCGTATGCGTCTGATGGGTGCCGAAGTGATCCCGGTGCACAGCGGCTCTTCCACGTTAAAAGATGCCTGTAATGAGGCGCTGCGCGACTGGTCCGGCAGCTATGACAAGGCGCACTACCTGTTAGGTACCGCAGCCGGTCCGCACCCGTTCCCGACGATTGTGCGTGAATTTCAGCGCATGATTGGCGAAGAAACCAAAGCGCAGATACTGGAGCACGAAGGGCGTCTACCTGATGCCGTTATCGCCTGCGTCGGCGGCGGCTCCAACGCCATTGGTATGTTTGCCGATTTCATCGAAGAAACCCCGGTGCGTTTGATTGGCGTTGAACCAGCGGGATTGGGCATTGAAAGCGGGCAACACGGCGCACCGCTGAAACATGGTCGCGTAGGGATCTATTTTGGGATGAAATCGCCCATGATGCAGACGTCCGACGGACAAATTGAGGAGTCCTACTCTATTTCTGCCGGGCTGGATTTCCCGTCAGTGGGCCCTCAGCACGCCCACCTGAACAGCATCGGGCGCGCCGACTACGTCTCGATTACCGATGATGAGGCACTCGAGGCGTTTCAGGAGTTGTCCCGCCATGAAGGGATCATTCCAGCGCTGGAATCGTCTCACGCATTGGCACATGCCTTGAAGATGATTCGTCAGGCGCCTGAAAAAGAGCAACTGCTGGTGGTTAACCTTTCTGGCCGCGGCGATAAAGACATATTTACAGTGCACGATATTTTGAAAGGTCGGGGGGAGATCTGATGGAGCGTTATCAACAACGGTTTGCGCAGTTGGCGGAAAAGCAGGAAGGTGCCTTCGTTCCCTTCGTCACCTTAGGCGATCCGACACCTGCACTCTCATTGCAAATTATCGACACACTGATTGATGCTGGTGCCGATGCGTTAGAATTAGGTATCCCGTTTTCCGATCCGCTGGCGGACGGCCCTACGATTCAGGCTGCAACGTTGCGCGCCTTCGAGGCAGGCGTGACGCCCGGCCACTGTTTTGAGATGCTGGCGGCCATCCGCCAGAAGCACCCCACCATGCCGATTGGCCTGTTGATGTACGCCAATCTGGTCTTCAGCAACGGTATCGATGCTTTTTATCAGCGCTGTGCTGAAGCAGGTGTTGATTCCGTATTGATTGCCGACGTGCCGATTGAAGAATCTGCGCCCTTCCGCGCTGCCGCGTTGCGATACAACGTTGCCCCTATCTTTATCTGCCCGCCTAACGCCAATGACGCCTTGCTCAGAGAGATTGCCTCTCATGGCCGTGGTTATACTTATCTTTTGTCACGTGCGGGCGTGACGGGCGCTGAGAAGCGTGCTGAGCTACCATTGCACCATCTGATAGCCACGCTGAAGGAATATCATGCGGCTCCGGCTCTGCAAGGCTTTGGTATTTCCGAACCGTCACAGGTAAAAGAGGCTATCGCGTCAGGTGCGGCAGGTGCTATTTCAGGCTCAGCCATCGTGCGTATCATCGAGCAGCATCGTCACCAGCCAGAAGTGATGCTGGCCAAACTGCATGATTTTGTCAGCCGCATGAAGGCCGCCACGCGCGTCTGATCCTGCCTGTTTTCCCCTCCCCGCCAGGTATCTCACTGGCGGGAACAGCATGTTTCACTGTTTTACCTCGTGAATCTCGCCGTTTATAGAAACCATGTCCGGGCATGGCAGTGGGAAAAATATCTTTTCTCCCTGACAAGCCCCTGTTTATGGTTATTTTTTGAAGTGATTCGTCATAATAAATGTTATTTTTTAATAGATTTAATTATTCAATAAAAAATATATTTCAAATTACGTTAATTTGTAAAAATTAATTTCAAATTGAAAGATAAACTTCAAAACGGAAATATATAAAATTCAAAACGATATTTCAAATTTAAATACATAAAATTTCGCTTGATTAATTGAACGAAATCACAAAAATGAAATAGCTGAACTAATATCTGATTTTGAAGATCTTGTTCACATTACTGTAAGAAAGAATACATACAATGGACTTGCTATAAAAAAAGTAGCGTCTTCTCTTTAAATAATAATTCTCTTGACATGGGATAATATAATGAAAGCTAAATTACTCGCGGTGTTGGTAACTTCGTTAGTCAGCATGAGCACCATGGCTGTGACCATCGACTACCGTCATGAAATGAAAGACACCAAATCTGCCAACCACGCAGACCGTTTGCTGATCTCTAACCGTTTTGATAACGGCTTTGGTTTGTCTATGGAAGGTAAATGGGCTCAAAGTGGTAAAGATACCACGCCTAACAGACCGTTCAGCGAACCTGTAAGCAACGGCACCGAAGTGACAGCAAGCTATCTGTACAAGTTTGACAAAACATTCGGCCTTGAAGCTGGCCTGAACTTTGTTTCTGACTCTGTCAGCTCTAAATATCGTCCTTACATCAAGGGCACCGCGAACATCACTGATTCCCTGTACTACGGCCTGCGCTATCGTCCGTTCTACCAACGTAACAGTGGTAACATCGGCGCTGCTAACACTGATATGAGCGGTTATACTATCACCAGCACCTTGGGTTACAAACTGCCTGCTAACTTCACCGTTGAGTACGAATTTGAGTACAACAAAAACACCAAAGCGGGCTCTGCGGGTTATATCGCCGACAAAGAAAATGACAACATGACTCATGATGTGAAATTGTCTTACAAATATGACAAAAACTGGACTCCGTACGTTCAAGTTGCAAATATTGAAGGCAGCAAGACCACTGATGAACGTCAAACTCGCTTCCGTGTCGGCGTACAATACAACTTCTAATCGCTAAACGTTTATTACGTTAGCCTTATTGGTTAGTTTTACCCTGTGTTGAAAAACGGCGGATTAATACCCGCCGTTTTTTTGTGCCAGTAGAAAATATAATTCAGTGCGTGATAGTTTATCTGGGAATAAATACGGCGCCCGAAAGCGCCGCAGATAGAATTGTTAATGTCAGGTTATGTCTATATTAAAAACGATAGCCAACACCAAACATAAAGGTGACTGGATCGAGGCGGGTACTGATCGATTGTGGACCTGCCGGAGAATTAAAACGCACATCGGTATCAATATCCATCCACCAGATGGAGGCATTAATCAGCCAGTTGTTATCCAGGTTATAATCCAACCCAGCCTGAGCAGCCACGCCCCATGAATTTTTCGCACTCAAATCGCTTAACCCCATCGACTTGCCGTGATCGTTGAATTTTTCATCGAAGAACATGGTGTAGTTAATCCCGACGCCCAGATACGGCCGTAGTTTGTCTTTTGCGTCACGGAAATAGTATTGCGCCATCAATGAAGGCGGCAGATGGCTGACCTGTGCAAGATTACCAACGGTTTGCAACCCCACATTATGCGTAAACGGGGTTGCAGCCAGCAACTCCACGCCAATATTGTCGGTGACCATGTAGCTGAACGTCAGCCCCAACTGCGTATCGTTATCGACCTTGAAAGAGCTGACGTTAAGCACCGTATCACCACCCGCATTCGGGCGCACGGTAGCCGTTCCTGCACGCACAATAAAATCACCTGCTTGATGCGCCTGAGCGAAGACAGGCAGCAACGTTGCGACGAGTAGAGCCAAAGACGTTTTTTTCATTATTACCCACTCCCTTTATATGGTTTAAAGTCGAGCGCAGAATACCTCTAAGTAGGTATTCTTGTTTTAAGCCAGATCACAACTTTTGTGCTAAAAAAGCGAAATTTTAAACGCATCAAAATACGCTAACTCATTAAAAAACCTAAAATTGATCTATGTCAATTTTCAACCGAAAGCACATTTAGTGCGCAGGTTGATTCTGCACCTTCACGGCGATGAATCAGTGGCGCTATAGTGAGTGTCTACCCGGCACCGTAGGATGACGTTGTGGAAGAGGTAAACCATGGAGACGTCGTACCAGGAACCAAATAGCGGTGATAACCTCAACAGTTGCCTGCAATGCGGAGCCTGTTGCGGTTTTTTTCGCGTCTCATTTTACTGGGCCGAAGCGGATGACGGAGGCGGACTGACGCCAGCAAGCCTGACAGAACCCATTACACCATTTATTCGCTGTATGCAGGGCACCAACAGTAAGGCGCATTGTCGTTGTACTGCGTTGGAAGGTGAGATCGGTCAGGCTGTCAGTTGCAACATCTATACACTGCGTCCCTCGCCGTGCCGTGAGTTTTTACGATCCGGTGAAAACGGTGAGGAAAATGACGCCTGTAATCGAGCCAGAGCCCGCTATGGCCTGCCCCCGCTTTAACCTGCCGAATAAAATTGCAGCGAATACCCTTTTCAGACGTGCAGCAAGGTGCAACCTTTTGAGGTAACAGGTTACAATGTGGATCATTAGGCGCGGTGACGCGTCGTTTTCACAGTTGAATAGCCAAGGAGCCTTCATGTCTATCACGGCCGGTACCCTCTACCGTGACACAATGAATTTTACGCGTAACCAACTTATCGGCCTGTTATTGCTGTCATTACTCACGGCGGTAATTACTGTCATGTTAAATCAGGTATTGATACCGGCACCGGAACAGTTACAACTGTTGAGTAATGTCAGCGGCGATCTCTCCAGCACCGGTCAGTTAGGGTTACACGACCTGATTCAACAAATGACGCCTGAGCAGCAGATGGTGCTGCTCAAAGTTTCTGCCGCCAGCACCTTTGCGGCACTGGTTGGTAATGCGTTGCTGACTGGCGGCGTGCTGACGTTGGTAAGACAGGTTTCTGCCGGACAACCTACCAGCGCGCTACGCGCGATTGGTGGTTCCGCGCCACTGCTGCCGCGACTGTTCTTTTTGATCCTGGTGGGGACCATTTTGGTACAACTGGGCATGTTGCTGTTAATCGTGCCAGGCGTGTTACTGGCTATAGCGGTGAGTTTATCACCGGTGATTGCCGCAGTTGAAAGTAAAGGCGTTTTTGCTTCCATCCGCCTCAGTGCAAAGCTCGCCTATGGTAATCTGAAGCTGGTTGCCCCTGCCGTGCTTTTTTGGTTATTGGCAAAAATTGCCCTGCTGATGCTGGTTGCACGTCTGCCGTTGGCATCACCTACCACCATGGCAATTCTGATGAACGGTATAAGTAACCTGATTTCTGCTATCTTTTTGATCTATCTTTTCCGTCTGTATATGTTGCTACGTCAATAATGCGCGAACCTGCCGTCTGCGGGCGGCGGGTTTGACTAACAGAAAAGTAATGTTCTGCAAATTCTTACGATAAAACAGGAAGCGGATGGCGCAATCAAGGATAATGACAACCAGCAGCAGACGATCGCCTACGGGTGAATGTGGTTAATCTTTGGCACCTCGCGTTGTAATAGGTCGATATAATGAAGCAACTTCTTGATTTCTTACCTTTAGTGATTTTTTTCGTCGTATACAAACTGCACGATATCTTTTGGGCAACCGGTGCATTGATCGCTGCCACACTCGCTGCGTTCCTCTACAGTTGGTACAAATTCCGCAAAGTGGAAAAAACCATGCTGGTCACCGTGGTGTTGGTGGCGGTGTTCGGCGGGCTGACTATCTATTTCCATAACCCCGAATTCATCAAATGGAAAGTGACGATCATTTATGCGTTGTTCGCCGGTGCGTTACTGATCGGTCAGTGGTTTTTCAACAAGTCACTGATTCAAAGCATGCTGGGCAAAGAAATTACGCTGCCGCAACCGGTTTGGCGTAAGCTGAATAGCGCCTGGGCGCTGTTCTTCATCGCCTGCGGACTGCTCAATATCTATGTGGCGTTCTGGTTGTCAGAAGGTCTGTGGATGAACTTCAAAGTATTCGGGCTGACAGGGCTCACCTTGTTGTTTACACTGGCCTGTGGCGTTTATATCTACCGCCATCTGCCGCCTGAGCAGAATAATAACGAAAGCAAACAGTAATTCTTTAAACGTTAACCTGAGACGACGATGAGCACTACTCAAACTGCACCTCACGGTGAGCTGGTTCTGCGCACACTGGCCATGCCCGCTGATACCAATGCGAATGGCGATATCTTTGGTGGCTGGCTGATGTCGCAAATGGACATTGGCGGCGCCATCATGGCGAAAGAGATTGCCGAAGGACGCGTTGTCACGGTACGCGTTGACGGCATGAGTTTCCTCAAACCCGTCGCCGTCGGTGATGTGGTGTGCTGCTATGCACGCTGTCTGCGCACCGGGCGCAGTTCGTTGGATATCAATGTGGAAGTGTGGGTGAAGAAGGTCTCTACCGCCCCCATCGGGCAGCGTTACCGCGCAACCCAGGCACTTTTCACCTACGTTGCCGTGGATGAAGTGGGCCACCCCTGCGAATTACCGGCCGGAAAAAGCCACTTTACCGCCCCCGATCCGGCCCAGGATCAACCCTGACCACCCATTACTGTCATCGGGTCTTGGACAAAAAAAGAACCGCATCTGCGGTTCTTTTTCATTGGTATACTGCGGTGTGTTATTCAACCACGGCACCGCCATCAATTTTAAAGATGATGGTGACTTGCAAATCTTTTCCCGGTTTTCCCGCTTCATAGCGCCATTTACGCATTGCCTGGCGAATATCCCGTTCAAACATATTGCGCGGCTGTGCGTTGAGCACGCGAATATTGTCAACTCGCCCTTCGCTATCCACATCAAACTGAAGCGTTGCCCGACCTTCCACGCGCAGCGCAAACGCACGTGCCGGATACTGCGGTTGCGCACGGCTCAACGGTCGCGGTCCTGACGACTGCGCTGAGGCAGCGGGTGCCGGGGCTTGGCGCACGGGCGCATTGTCACGGGTTCTGCTGGCATCCTCTGAAGTAAACGGCGAAGGAGGCTGTTTCTCGTCAGCTTTCTCTTGCGTTTTCTTGGGTTGCTCGACCTTTTTCTTCACCGGTTCCGTTTTCGGTTTTGGCTTAGGTTTCGGTTCTGGCTTGGGCTCCGGCAACGGGATCGCGACAGGCTGCGGTATGGGTTCCGGCTCTGGCTCAGGTTGTTTCACCGCCTCGACCTGTGGTTCGGGCTCCGACTCTGGCTGTGCGGCTTGCGGAGCGGGGGCGGCTTCCGTCGCTGCAGGCGCGACCATCACGACGCTGATCGGTTTCGTCGCCTGAGGAAGTTCAAGTGCGTCATTAAACGATGCGTATAACAATACGGCGATTAGTCCGCCATGAGCGCCAACAGAAAGTAAAAAAGACCATGATTGGCGGCGGATTCCTAATAAAGTTGTTTGCGGCATAATTTTTCGTTGTCCTCTTAGCCGCCCAAGTTTAAATGCAAATAGCAATCATATTCAATAAGAACCCGATAGTTTGTTAAAAAAACCACGGGCAGAGTATGATGGTGTTTTCCCGCTATTCCCTTGAGGATTATCAAGATGTTGTACATCATTTTTGCTCAGGACGTTTCTGATTCATTGTCAAAGCGTATGGCTGCACGCCCTGCCCATTTAGCACGGTTGCAAACCTTGCGCGATGAAGGTCGGCTGCTTACGGCCGGTCCGCTCCCCGCTGTTGACGGTGAAAACCCCGGTGATGCCGGGTTTACCGGTTCCGCCGTTATTGCCGAATTTCCCTCTCTGACCGACGCACAGCGCTGGGCCGATGCCGACCCTTACGTGGCCGCAGGTGTATACCACAGCGTAGTAGTAAAACCCTTCAAAAAGGTGTTTTAACCCTGCATTACCAACGGTTATTTTGTTTAAGACAGCATTTCTGATGCAGCAAAAACGCCCGGTTTAACGCGTTTTTGCTGTATTACAGGCTGTAATTCAACGTTGTTTTTATTTCAGTTAATTTGAAAGACTTGAGTAATTAAGAGAAAAAGCTGAAATAATATAGTCATTTAACAATGCTATGGTACTGACTCTTGTTGATGGAGAGCCAGGACTTATGCTACCACGATTCGCGTTTCTGAAAGGAAAAGGGACGTTGTTCCGCAGATTCCGACCCAGCATTCTTTTGGGATTATTGCTGATTATCGGCTTGTTTTCATTGCTGCAACTGATGTCGATCGCGATTATTTCCAACACCATGAGCCAAGTACAGCGTGATACCACGGCCAACAATCGTTTACGTGAACAACAAGCGCTTTTGGATCAGGCGCGTATGGCGGCAATGAACGCCAGCGATAAGTTAAACCGGGCGGGTATCTATCTCATGGTAGATAAAGAGACCGGTTCCGTAGGCAGTTGGAATAGCCTGATGGAAGAGGCACAAGTCTCTCTCAAACAGGCTCAAGACTATTATCAACAGATCGAAAAACCTGACGACACTGACAGCGACAGTCAGGCGTTACTGCGGAGCTACCAACAACTGTATCAAGGGTTGGTTGAGTTGGCGGACGGTATCAAACAGAGCAATCAGATCGATATCTTTTTTATGGTGCCTATTCAGGCTTACCAGAATGATTTCACACAGAAATACGGACACTATCTGGCGAGTAATACCGCACGTCAAAAGCAGCACGGGGAACAATTTCTGGTTTCCCTCGACCGTACCCACACCATCTTCATGATCGTACTCGGCCTGCTGCTGGCCGTTTCGCTTAGCGTGTGGGTGACCGTGAACCGGATCATCATTCGCCCCCTCAATCGCATTATTCACCATCTTGGGCGCATTGCATCCGGCGATCTGTCACAGCAACTTGATGAGAACAGTGGATGTACCCGCGAGATCGCCGTGTTAAACCGTAGCATGGCACAAATGCAAACTGGGTTGACCCGTCTTGTTAGCCAGGTACGCTACGGCATTGATGCCATGACGCAGCACGTTGACCGCGTTGCGGTAGACAATCAGGCGCTGTTTTCGCAGGCCCGCCTGCAAGCTAGTGCGCTAAAAGCGACCACGGACAACATTCTTCAATTGAATGAACAACTGGCGCAACACACTCAGCATACCGAGCAGGCCAGTCAGCATGCGCTGAACACCAGCACCATGGCCGCTCACGGCGAGTTGATGATGAATGACGTGCATACCGCCATGTCCGACATCACCGGACGCACCAAAGAGATGACGGATGCCATCGGGATGATCGAAAACGTGGCGTTTCAAACGCACATACTTTCATTGAATGCCGCCATTGAGGCGGCGCGCGCGGGCGAACTGGGGCGTGGTTTTGCGGTGGTTGCCCGCGAGGTCGGCACCCTGGCAGCGCAGAGTAGCCAGTCGGCACAGCACATTAATGTGCTGATTCGCGACTCAGACAGCAGCGTTGCGACCGGTGCCAAATTGGTCAAGAAATTGAGTGACAGCCTGCAAAACATCATCAACTCTGCACAGGGCACAGGCACATTTCTCAATGAGATCGCCGACATTTCCGCGCAGCAAACCCAGCATATTCAGGCGGTAACCGGGCGTATTCAAACCCTGAACGACACAGTTAAACAGAATGTCAGTCAGGTAGAAGCCAGCGCCGATACGTTTAACGCATTACTGGCACAGACCGAGCAGTTGCGCTCATCCGTCACCCTCTTCACCCTGCCAACGTCAAGCGCGCTGGATACGGAGAAACCCGCAGCATCCGCCCTATTGGGTATCGCGCGCTAGCAACACACTGACAACGCTAAACAATAACGGCCACACTGCGTGGCCGTTCAGACTGCTTACACGTCCGTTTGAACGACTACCACTCGTAGGCCACCGCATACAGCAGAGCACGACGCTGATGTTTCTGCTGCAGATAACGGGCATAGTGAATATGCCGATAAGTGCGTGACTGGGCTTCCAACCAACGGCCTCTGCGCCGCTGAACCTGGCGTAACATGCGCCACCGGATCACTTCATTCCTGCTGCGTCTCATGACAACACTCTTTATCGAAAACGGGAGGGGGGTGCGGCGTGGTAGTATAGCGCGTTCTCAGGTCAATCCAAGCACTGTGCTCTTTTTGCTAGGTCTGCACTGGCAATTTCTTCCTATTCTATTCAGACGAAAGGAATTTCCTCTTTTGACAAACTATGCGTACACTTTATGTCAATCGTGTGCCGAAGGGATCTGTACGCTGCTATGACCACTTTTTACACGCTGTTGAGTTGGCTACTGGTTCTGGGTTATTGGCTGCTGATTGCTGGCGTCACGCTTCGTGTCTTGATGAAGCGCCGTGCGGTTCCTTCTGCAATGGCCTGGTTACTGGTCATCTATATTCTGCCGCTGGTCGGTATCATCGCTTATCTCTCGTTTGGTGAGTTACATCTGGGTAAGCGGCGTGCTGAACGTGCCAGTCGCATGTGGCCATCAACGGCAAAATGGCTGCGTGAGTTAACCGAGTACCGGCAAATCTTCGCCACGGAGAACAGTGAAGTGGCCCGTTCACTGTTCCAACTGTGTGAACGTCGTCAGGGGATAGGCGGCATCAAGGGCAACCAGTTGCAGCTGCTGACCACTTTCGAAGACACCATCAAGGGGCTGGTGCGTGATATTGACTTGGCACGCAGCGATATCGAGATGGTGTTTTACATCTGGCAGCCCGGCGGGCTGGTAGAACAGGTCACCGCCGCCTTGAAGAAAGCGGCTCAACGTGGCGTATCTTGCCGAATTTTGCTCGATTCTGCGGGCAGCGTCGATTTCTTTCACAGCACCTACCCCTCACAGATGCGCGAGGCCGGGATTGAGGTCGTGGAAGCTCTCAAGGTAAACCTGTTCCGTGCATTTCTGCGCCGCATGGATTTGCGCCAGCACCGCAAAGTGATCCTGATTGATAATCGCATTGCCTATACCGGCAGCATGAACATGGTCGATCCGCGCTTTTTCAAACAGGATGCCGGCGTCGGCCAGTGGGTCGATTTGATGGCGCGCATCGAAGGGCCGATCACCACCACCATGGGCATTATCTATTGCTGCGACTGGGAAATGGAAACGGGTCAACGCCTGTTACCACCACCGCCGGATGTCGGCCTGATGCCGTTTGAGCAGGAACGCGGGCACACCGTGCAGGTGATTGCATCCGGTCCAGGCTATCCCGAAGACATGATCCACCAGGCACTGCTGACGGCCGTCTACTCAGCTCGGCACCAGTTGATCATGACCACGCCCTACTTTGTGCCCAGTGACGATCTGCTGCACGCCATCTGCACCGCGGCACAGCGCGGCGTCGATGTCAGCATTATCCTGCCGCACAAAAACGACTCAGTGTTGGTCGGCTGGGCCAGCCGTGCGTTTTTCAATGAATTGTTCGCTGCTGGGGTAAAAATCTATCAGTTTCAAGATGGATTACTGCACACCAAAAGCGTGTTGGTCGACGGACAGCTCAGCCTTGTGGGCACCGTCAATCTGGACATGCGCAGCCTGTGGCTCAATTTTGAAATCACGTTGGTGATCGACGATGACGGCTTCGGCAGCGATCTGGCCTGCGTACAGGAAGATTACATCGCTCGCTCACGCCTGATGGATGAAAGCAAATGGCAACAGCGTCCTTACTGGCAGCGTATTGTCGAGCGCCTGTTTTACTTTTTCAGCCCGTTTTTGTAATGCTCAGGTTCCCGATAATCGCCGTGCGTTGCGCTGTCAATAGCCGAGCCGTCATGTTTTAATAGTGCCATTACTGAATCTATGGAAATGTCTTATGGACCTGAACAACCGTCTTACGGAAGATGAAACGCTTGAGCAAGCTTACGATATCTTTCTTGAATTGGCGTCAGACAACCTCGACCCGGCGGATATCATCCTGTTCAATCTCCAATTTGAGGAGCGTGGCGGTGCAGAATTGTTTGATCCCGCCGAGGACTGGCAAGAGCATGTTGATGTCGATTTAAATCCTGACTTTTTTGCAGAAGTGGTGATTGGTTTGGCGGAAAAAGATGGTGACCCGATCAACGACGTGTTTGCGCGCATTTTGATTTGCCGTGAAAAAGACAACAAGCTGTGCCATATCTTGTGGCGTGAGTAACACGTCTGACTGATGGCCTGCTGATATGCAGGCCTTTTTTATGGTCAACTTTGTAGCGGATCGACTTTCAGGCACGAAACCGCGTGGGTAAAATTGCCTTCCAGCAACGGGCGTGTCTTGACGCAGGTTTCACTGGCTATCGGGCAGCGGGTGCAAAATACGCAGCCAGCAGGCGGGTTAATCGGTGAAGGCAACTCCCCCTCCAACAGCTGTATCCGTTTGCCGCGCTCTTTATCAGGATCCGGGATCGGCACCGCCGACATCAGCGCCTGGGTGTAAGGGTGTAATGGATTGCCAAACAAGGCGTCATCGGTTGCCAGTTCCACCGCATGGCCGAGATACATCACCAGTACGCGATCGGAGATGTGTCGAACCACAGAAAGATCGTGCGCGATAAAAATCAACGACAGTTGCATTTCCTTCTGCAATTGCCGCAGCAAATTTACCACCTGTGCTTGAATAGACACATCAAGCGCCGATACGGGCTCATCACAAATAATCAGTTTGGGGCGTAAAATCAACGCCCGGGCAATACCGATACGCTGACACTGGCCACCAGAAAACTCATGAGGATAGCGGTTAATCTGGTTTGGCAGTAACCCCACCTTCTGCATCATATTTTTGACGCGATCGTTGATCACTTGCCGGGACAGGTCGTTACGATAAGTGCGCAGTGGCTCGGCGATGATCTCACCCACGGTCATACGCGGGTTGAGCGAAGCCAGTGGATCTTGAAAAATCATCTGAATATCGTTACGAACGTGACGCCATCCCTCCTGATGGATGTGGCACAAATCCTGCCCCAACCAGCAAATCTGCCCACTGGTGGCTTTCACCAGCCCAATAATGGCACGCGCCAGGGTCGATTTACCGCAACCCGATTCACCGACAATACCCAGCGTTTCACCTTCATAGAGGCGAAACGTGACGCCATCTACTGCTCTAAGCGACTGCGCGGGTTGCCAAAACCATTTTTTACGCGCATTGATAGCGAAGTGTACACAGAGGTCGCGCACGTCCAGGATAACGCGTTTTTCCTGTTGAGTCGTCATAGCACCTCCTCCACCGCGCGAAAACAGGCCCGCATCCGCCCCGCAGCAAACGTGGTCAATGCGGGCACGTCCTGGCAGCGTTCCATCGCGTAGGGACATCGGGGGAGAAATGGGCATCCCTGCGGTAAATGCAACAGATTGGGGGGGTTACCGGGGATCGTGGCCAACGTTTCGTCACTGACATCCAGACGGGGCACCGCGTTAAGCAACCCTACCGAATAAGGGTGCGATGGGCGATAAAATACATCGCGCGCACTGCCATACTCCATGGTGCGGCCCGCATACATCACCAACACCTTGTCACAAATGCCAGCCACCACGCCTAAATCGTGGGTAATCATGATGATGGAGGTGCTAAATTCCCGTTTTAAATCCGCAAGCAGCAGCATCATTTGCGCCTGAACGGTGACATCCAGCGCCGTGGTCGGCTCATCGGCGATCAGCAGCTTGGGCTGACACAGCAGCGCCATGGCAATCATGACACGCTGACGCATCCCCCCCGAAAACTCATGGGGATACATTTTCATACGCTGACGTGCCTCTGGCATTCGCACCGCATCCAGCATCTTCACCGCGCCGTCAAACGCCTCGCTGCGACTGCACCCTTGATGAAACATCAGGACTTCCATCAACTGTTCCCCGACGCGCATATAAGGGTTAAGCGAGGTCATCGGATCCTGAAAAATCATGGCGATCTCTTTCGCCCGTAGTTTGTTCAGCGCTTTTTCTGGCAGATTGAGAATGTCATTCCCCATAAAGCGCGCCGAACCGCTGGCTTGGCCATTTGCTGCCAGCAACCCCATCAGCGCAAACGCGGTCTGCGATTTTCCCGAGCCTGACTCGCCCACAATGCCCAACGTTTCACCCTGTTCGACAGTAAACGTCAGTGCGTTCACCGCCGTAACATCCCCTTCCTCGGTAGCAAATCGCACGCTGAGATCCGTGACGCTGAGTAACGGGTGCAGCGCGCGCAGGTTATTCCCTTGCTGTTCTGCGTGTTTCGCAATCATAGCGGCTCCTCAACGATCCTTCGGGTCCAGGGCATCCCGTAAGCCATCGCCGATAAAATTAAAACAAAACAGGGTGACAACCAAAAACGCAGCCGGGAACAGCAGCAGCCAAGGCGACACTTCCATTGAGTTCGCCCCGTCATTAAGCAGCGAGCCCCAACTGCTGAGCGGTTCTTGCACGCCCAGCCCAAGAAAACTTAAAAACGACTCGAACAAGATCATACTGGGCACCAGCAGTGACGCGTACACCACGACGACGCCCAGCACATTCGGCACGATATGGCGCAACACAATGCCCGAGGTAGACACGCCGCACACCACCGCCGCTTCAATAAACTCTTTACGTTTAAGGCTAAGCGTCTGCCCGCGCACAATCCTCGCCATATCAAGCCATGACACCATGCCAATCGCGATGAAGATCAACAGGAGTTGCTGCCCAAAAAAGGTCACCAGTAGGATGACGAAAAACATAAACGGAAAAGAGTTCAGGATCTCCAGCCAGCGCATCATGACGGAATCCACTTTGCCACCCGCGTAGCCAGAAATGGCCCCGTACAAGGTGCCCACCAGCACGGCAATGAGCGCAGCGGCAATGCCCACCAGTAATGAAATTCGCCCGCCGATGGCAACGCGCACCAGCAGATCGCGGCCGTTAGAGTCGGTACCAAAATAGTGCATTGACGCCAAATCCGGTGCCTGCGACATCATGGCAAAATCGGTATCGGCAAAATTGAAAGGAGACAGCAACGGCGCCAGCGTAACAAATAGCGTAATGATCCCCAGCATCATAAGGCTCGCGACGGCGGCGCGGTGATGCATAAACCGACGCCCGGCATCCTGCCATAAGCTGCGCCCCTTGACCTCCAATGATTCTCCCATCTTCATCAGCGTGTGATGATTTTGCTTTCTAAACATCCTCACCTCACTCAATAACGAATTTTGGGATCGATGACGGCATAGAGCACATCGATAATGGCGTTAAACAGGATCGTCAAACCGCCCACCAATATGGTCAGGCTAAGCACCAGAGAATAGTCCCGGTTCAATGCACCGTTAACAAACAGTTGTCCGATGCCTGGCAAACCAAAAATGGTCTCGATCACCATTGAACCGGTGATAATGCCAACAAACGCCGGCCCCATGTAGGAGAGCACCGGCAACAAGGCCGGCTTCAGTGCATGGCGCAAAATGATGTGGCGCATCGGCAACCCTTTCGCGCGCGCAGTGCGGATAAAATTGGCATGCAGCACTTCGATCATCGCGCCGCGCGTAATACGCGCAATACTGGCAATGTAAGAGAGTGAAAGCGCCACCATCGGCAATAACACATACTTGCCCGCCCCCCCGTTCCATCCCCCGGCGGGCAACCAGCGCAGCGTGATCGAGAACACCAGTACCAAGAGTGGCGCGACCACAAAACTGGGGATCACCACACCGGTCATGGCAAACCCCATAATGGTGTAGTCCCAGCGGCTATTTTGGTACAACGCCGCTACGGTGCCTGCTGTCACGCCCAGGATCACAGCAAACAGAAAGGCGACCGCACCAAGCTTGGCGGAAACGGGAAACGCGCTAGCCACCAAATCGTTAACCGAGTAGTCCTTATATTTAAATGACGGGCCAAAATCCCCCTGCGCCAATTGAAACAGATAACTGCCGTATTGTTTCAATATCGGATCGTTGAGATGGTATTTGGCCTCAATATTCGCCATGACTTCCGGGGGCAAATTACGTTCACCGGTAAAAGGACTCCCCGGCGCTAACCGCATCATAAAGAACGAAATCGTAATCAATATAAACAGCGTCGGTATCGCTTCCAGACAGCGGCGCAGAATAAATTTCAGCATGGTCCTACCTATAAAGGCATTGCACCTGTTTCTGTGCTCGCCCTCTCTCTACCGATCATTTTTTCGGCAAGAGAGAAGCGATGCACATTAAGGGACGGCGTTAATGTTGTAAAATATAAAGATCTTTCACATGAATATTGTCGAGCGGATCCTTTCCCGTCAGACCACCGACATAGGGTTTTACCAACCGGGTATTCGCGTAATAAAATACCGGAATCGTCACCGCATCGCGGTCCAATTGTGTTTCAGCCTGTTGATAAACTGTCGCACGTTCTTCTTCATTGGCGACTTGCAATGATTTCGCTATAAGCGCATCAAACGCAGCGCTTTTGTAATGTGACGTATTTGAGCTACTGTCCGATAACATGCTGTTTAAAAATGATGATGGCTCATTATAATCCGCACACCACCCGGCGCGAGCCAGGTCATAATTGCCCTGATGGCGTGTACTGAGAAACGTCTTCCATTCTTGATTTTCCAATTTTACGTTCACGCCAATATTTTGCTTCCAGAGCGAGGCGGCCGCAATCGCCATTTTCTTATGCAGGTCGGAAGTATTATAAAGCAGCGTCAACGTCAACGGTTTTTCCGGTGTATACCCCGCTTCGGTTAACAAGCGTTTTGCTTCAGCATTGCGTTTTTCCTGCGGCCAGGTAAACCACTCAGGCACGCTGGCCTTTAAACCATCAATATACGGTGGTACAAAACCATAGGCAGGCATATCACCTTGATTTTTGACCTTGTTGGTTAAAATTGTCTGATCGAGCCCTAAACGCAGCGCCTGACGAACCCGCACATCGGTAAAGGGTGCACGCTGGTTATTAATTTCGTAATAGTAAGAGCACAAATACGGTGTCACCTTCACCTCATTGGGTATTTCCTGCTTCATTTTTTGAAACAGTTCAATCGGTAAATTGGTATAGGTGATGTCAATTTCGCCGCTGCGATAGCGGTTTACGTCCGTCACTTCTGAGGATATGGGTAAATACGTCACCTGCTCAATGGTAGTATGCGCATTATCCCAGTAGTGCGGATTACGCACTAACACCAGGCGCTCATTAACGACCCAGCTTTTCAACATATAGGCACCGTTTCCCACCCAATGCTGTGGTTGGGTCCATTTCTCACCAAACTTTTCTACCACCGTGCGATTGATGGGTTACATGGCAGGATAAACAGGAAGTTTATCAAAATAAGGCACCGCTTCGCTCAGCGTCACCTCCAGCGTATGGTCATCGACGGCTTTGACGCCCAGCGTGTCCGGCGTTTTCTTTCCGGCAATAATGTCGTCAATGTTAACAATATGCCCGTATTGCAGGTAGCTGGCGTAAGGCGAGGCCGTTGCCGGATCGGCTAGTCGTTGCCAACTGTAAACAAAATCCTGCGCGGTGACGGGATCGCCGTTTGACCAGCGTGCGTCTTTACGCAAATGGAAGGTCCAAACGCGGAAACCTTGATTTTCCCAGCGCTCGGCCACACCGGGCACCATTTTTCCATTCGGATCGGTAATCACCAGCCCTTCCAGCAGATCGCGTGAGGCGTTGGACTCTGGCACACCTTCTATTTTATGCGGATCGAGGGAGGCCACTTCCGCACCGTTGTTGCGCACCAGCACCTGATCTTTGGCTAACGCGGTGCCGGGCGGCGGTGCCGAATACGCGACAAGCGCACCGCTACCCCAACTGCCAAGCAACAATGCCACGGTGGCGGCAAGCCGTGCTGCTCTCGTATGCCATTGACGTCGTATTTGCGCCGAATTTGCTTTTTGTGAAACAGCGTAACCTGATAATCCGTTGTCCATATATCCTGTCCTCTCTATGTTATCGTATTGATATAACATGGGTTCCATCAAAGCTAATGCCATGATGGAAATGCAAGACGTATCCTGGAAGCGTTTCTAACGTAATTCTGGTCTACGGCTACCCGTTCTGTGATGACGCAAATACACGACGGGCTATTCTCACGCAAACAACAGGTGAATAATTTTATGGTAATCGAAATATTCAGAGAATAATCCAAATATTTTCCGGCAGATGGCAGGTTATAAATACCAACAAATGCAACAATAACGATACAAATAACCACTTAAATTAACCATTTTGCTTGCTGAATGGAGTCAGCATTTTTGAATCGGGATGAAGATCACACAAAAGGCACCCACTAATGGGTATGCTGCCTTCACAGTGTTAAACAGAAGATGTGGAATGAACCACCATCACCCACGGAGAAGAGAGGAGATTACGCCACCGCTGGCCACAGCCCTTTCAGGCAATGAGTAGGTTAACCATGCGTTCAGCCACGAATGCGATGCCGTTATCTATACTTAGTGTTTTGCAATAATGATTTGGCTACAAATGGTTTGTCAGATCATTGCCTGAAAGAGTTTAACATTATCAGGAGAGCATTATGGCCGTAACAAACGTTGCTGAACTGAACGCATTGGTTGAACGCGTTAAGAAGGCACAGCAGGTCTTCGCCAATTTTACTCAAGAGCAAGTCGATCACATCTTTCGTGCCGCCGCCCTCGCCGCCGCTGACGCCCGCATTCCGCTGGCTAAAATGGCGGTAGCGGAATCGGGTATGGGTATAGTGGAAGATAAAGTGATTAAAAACCACTTCGCTTCAGAATATATCTACAACGCCTATAAGGATGACAAAACCTGCGGTATTTTGTCAGAGGATGACACCTTCGGTACTATCACCATCGCCGAACCGATCGGATTGTTGTGTGGGATTGTCCCGACCACTAACCCAACCTCCACCGCCATTTTCAAAGCGCTTATCAGTTTGAAAACCCGTAATGGCATTATCTTCTCGCCACACCCGCGTGCCAAAAATGCCACTAATAAAGCCGCAGACATCGTGCTTCAGGCCGCCATTGCTGCTGGCGCGCCAAAAGACATTATTGGCTGGATTGATGAGCCTTCCGTAGAATTGTCCAACCAGTTAATGCACCACCCTGACATCAATATGATCCTCGCTACCGGCGGTCCGGGCATGGTAAAAGCCGCCTACAGTTCCGGCAAACCGGCCATCGGCGTGGGTGCTGGCAATACACCGGTAGTGATCGATGAGACAGCAGATATCAAACGCGCCGTTGCCTCGATTCTGATGTCGAAAACGTTCGATAACGGTGTTATCTGCGCCTCTGAACAGTCGGTGATTGTGGTAGACAGCGTTTACGACGCAGTGCGGGAACGTTTTTCAACCCATGGCGGCTATTTGCTGCAAGGTAAAGAACTCGAAGCTATTCAATCGATTATTTTGAAAAATGGCTCGCTCAATGCGGCGATTGTCGGTCAGGCCGCGCCCAAAATTGCGGAAATGGCCGGTTTTACCGTGCCCGCAGGCACTAAAGTCCTGATTGGTGAAGTGGTTAACGTGGATGAGTCAGAACCCTTTGCCCACGAGAAACTGTCACCCACGCTTGCCATGTATCGCGCCAAAGATTTTGACGACGCCGTCGTCAAAGCCGAAAAATTGGTCGCCATGGGCGGTATCGGCCATACCTCGTGTTTGTATACCGATCAGGATAATCAGTTAGCGCGCGTCAACCACTTCGGGGCGATGATGAAAACCGCGCGTATTTTAATCAATACGCCAGCCTCTCAAGGCGGTATCGGCGATCTGTACAACTTTAAGCTGGCACCGTCACTGACCCTGGGCTGCGGCTCTTGGGGCGGTAACTCTATTTCAGAAAACGTCGGACCCAAACACTTGATTAACAAGAAAACGGTAGCCAAGCGAGCTGAAAATATGTTGTGGCACAAACTTCCTAAATCCATCTATTTCCGTCGTGGTTCCTTACCCATCGCACTGGAAGAAGTGGCTGAGGATGGCCACAAACGCGCCTTTATCGTCACTGACCGTTTCCTGTTTAATAACGGCTACGTGGATCAAATCTCCTCGGTGCTGAAACAACACGGTCTGGAAACCGATGTTTTCTTTGAAGTAGAAGCCGATCCTACGTTGAGCATCGTGCGTAAAGGCGCGGAACAGATGCAAGCGTTCAAACCTGATGTGATCATCGCACTGGGTGGCGGCTCGCCGATGGACGCAGCCAAAATCATGTGGGTCATGTATGAGCACCCGGATACCCATTTTGAAGAGTTGGCCCTGCGCTTTATGGATATCCGCAAGCGTATCTACAAATTCCCGAAAATGGGGGTGAAAGCGAAGATGATTGCCGTCACCACCACCTCCGGCACCGGTTCTGAAGTCACGCCGTTCGCCGTAGTAACGGATGATGCCACAGGGCAAAAATACCCGCTGGCTGACTATGCGCTCACCCCGGACATGGCGATCGTGGATGCGAATCTGGTGATGAACATGCCAAAATCCCTGTGCGCCTTTGGCGGCCTGGATGCGGTTACCCACTCACTGGAAGCCTACGTATCGGTGCTTGCCAACGAATATTCCGACGGACAAGCGCTACAGGCATTGAAACTGCTTAAAGAGAACCTGCCAGCCAGCTACCGCGACGGCGCGAAAAACCCGGTAGCGCGTGAACGCGTTCACAACGCCGCCACCATCGCCGGTATCGCCTTTGCCAACGCCTTCCTGGGGGTTTGCCACTCCATGGCGCACAAGCTGGGCTCTGAGTTCCATATTCCGCACGGGTTGGCCAATGCTCTGTTGATTGCGAACGTCATTCGTTATAACGCGAACGACAACCCGACCAAGCAAACCGCATTCAGCCAATACGATCGCCCACAAGCGCGTCGTCGTTATGCCGAAGTGGCGGATCATCTGGGGCTGAGCGCACCCGGCGATCGCACCGCAGCGAAGATTGAGAAGCTGCTGACTTGGTTAGATGAAATTAAAACTGAACTGGGCATCCCAACCTCGATTCGCGAAGCAGGCGTGCAGGAAGCCGATTTCCTGGCGAAAGTGGACAAGCTGTCTGAAGATGCCTTTGACGATCAGTGTACTGGTGCCAACCCGCGCTACCCGTTGATCGCTGAGCTGAAGCAGATCATGCTGGACACTTACTACGGTCGTCCGTATACGGAAGTTGTTGAAGAAGAGAAGGCCCCGGCCAAAACCGAGAAAAAAGGTAAAAAGGCTAACTGAGAAGCGATAACACGCCCTTGCCGTTAAGGTGAGGGTTTCTTGCCCCCAGCGAAGCGTACATCGCTGGGGTTTTTTATCTGGCTATTTGTTACCCGCTATGCCGCCTATTGTCTCTCTGTCGATAGTGACGCGTGGGTTAATCCCAGTGCGTTTTTGTAGTGTTTGCGGCAGACTGATACATAGCGCTCATTACCGCCGATCACCACCTGCTCCCCCTCACGCAGCGGATTGCCCTGCGCGTCAAGCCGCAGCACCCGATTCGCTTTGCGCCCGCAATGACAGACCGTTTTCAACTCGATCAGCTTATCCGCCCAGGCGAGCAAATACTGGCTACCGGAGAATAATTCGCCCTGAAAATCAGTACGTAGTCCGTAGCACAGCACCGGAATATCCAATTCGTCGACAATGTCCGATAGTTGATTCACCTGCTCGCGGGTTAGAAACTGACACTCATCGATTAATATACAGTGCACAGGCTGCTCACGTTGCACATTAAGCAACAAGGTAAACAAATCAGTTTGTAAATTAAACACCAACGCTGGGGCGGAAAGTCCAATACGCGAGCTGACTCGCCCGATACCATCACGGTGGTCTATTTCAGCCGTTAGAATCAGCGTCCTCATCCCCCGTTCCTGATAGTTATAAGAGGACTGTAATAATGCGGTAGACTTTCCCGCGTTCATTGCCGAGTAATAAAAATAAAGTTGAGCCATGTTTATAACCCCAAAAGAGCGCTTAACCCGCGCAACGCGCGGCGGCGCATTGTATCATATTTTGAAATAACCGGCGTGCCTGCTTGCCGGTGCTGTCCTGAGGGTCAAGAGAGACAAAACGTCGGGATAACGACGCCATTACCGCCACAATGGCGCCGGTAATCGGCATATATAAGGCAATCAACAATTGCGAGAATTCCTATACTGGGGAAAACATTAACAGCATAAGCGATATTTAGCGTAAATAATTAGCATTGTATGATATCGGCCAGAACAACGTACAATCGCCCTCTTTTGAGTAAGGGAACGGGTAACTTGATTGGTGTTTATCAACGCGGACAACAGGTAAACGTTTCCGGGTATAAAAAATGCTTATATAGCGCACTGGCAGCATCACCGCTGATCGTTTTAACGCAGTGTGCGGAGTAATACTCAAGTAACACGTATTTCATTTGTTAACAACGCGGTTTTATTTACCTGCGCGGCAACGTGATATCGGTTTTAAAAACGCCATTTTTTAACAATCTTACAAATTTGACTATTGCAGAAAATAAAATAGCCATCTATTATCACCCTACATACGCCACCAATAATATTATTTGAGATTATCACAATGAGCGAAGCACTAAAGGTTCTAAACAACATCCGTACTCTGCGCGCCCAGGCGAGAGAATGCAGCCTGGATACTTTGGAAGAAATGCTGGAAAAACTGGAAGTCGTTGTCAATGAGCGTCGTGACGAAGATAATCAGGCGCAAGCAGAAATCGAAGAACGTACCCGTAAATTACAGCAATATCGCGATATGTTGATTGCTGATGGCATCGACCCGAACGAACTGTTGCAGTCTTTGGGCGCTGCCAAAACTCCGGGCAAAAGCAAACGTGCTGCGCGCCCGGCGAAATATCAATATACCGATGAAAACGGCGAAGCAAGAACCTGGACTGGCCAAGGCCGTACGCCTGCCGTGATTAAGAAAGCCATTGAAGAGCAAGGTAAATCTCTCGACGACTTCCTGCTGTAATTCCCAATCGGAATCGTTGTACTTATTTAAGAAAAAACCCCGTTAACCGGGGTTTTTTTATATCCAATTTTCGTGACGCCCCGCGAACCACAAAGCAAAGCGCCATCGAATTAGATTACTTCACATCATTTTCATTAACGGTTTCATTAAGCCATGTGGCAAAATCATTGCCCAGCGTATTGTGACGCAGGCCGTATTCTACAAATGCACGCATGTAACCCAATTTGTTTCCGCAGTCATGACTTACCCCTTTAAGGTGGTAAGCTTCCACAGTTTCTTTTTCCATCAACATGGCAATGGCATCGGTTAACTGGATTTCATTACCCGCTCCTGGCGGTGTTTTTTCCAGCAGAGACCAAATATCAGCCGACAGCACATAGCGACCGACAATAGCCAAATTGGAAGGAGCCTCTGACGCCTTGGGCTTTTCTACTACACCCACCATCGGTGCACTGTCGCCAGGCTGTAATGCCTGCCCTTTACAATCAACAACGCCATAGCTACTGACGTCTTCAACCGGTTCAACCATAATTTGGCTGTGACCCGTTTCAGAAAAACGCGCCAGCATTTCACTCAGGTTGTCTTTCTTCAAATTGGATTCAAATTCATCAATGATAACGTCGGGCAAAATAACGGCGACGGGTTCATCTCCCACTAAAGGATGTGCGCACATCACGGCGTGCCCCAATCCTTTTGCCAGCCCCTGACGCACTTGCATGATGGTGACATGTTTCGGGCAAATAGACTGAACTTCTTCCAACAATTGACGCTTAACGCGCTTCTCCAGCATCGCTTCCAGCTCAAAACTGGTATCGAAGTGGTTTTCAATGGAATTCTTGGATGAGTGTGTAACTAAAATAATTTCGTTCAAGCCTGCGGCGATACACTCATTGACGACGTATTGAATGAGCGGCTTATCAACCAGCGGCAACATTTCTTTTGGAATCGCTTTTGTTGCCGGCAGCATCCGAGTCCCTAGCCCTGCGACGGGGATGACCGCTTTTTTAACTTTTTTATTCACCGTTGACATAACAACCTCTGATATACCGTTCAAATAATGAACTTTTTTTGCCGGGTTTAATTCGGGATACACCAGCCTGCTCGGCCAGAGACGACACCCGGTAAACGCGATGGCTATGATAAAAATAAAACAACGCTTTATATAGTAGGAAATAAAAATTAATTTCGAAAGCGAAGAGTATGCAACAAATTGCATGATGAACGCCTATCAGACTATTCCGTAGGCCTCATCACACTGCGTAAGCGTTCAATCTGCGGATAACATCAGTCGTAAGCGTCCGCCGCGCCCCCATACCTGACATTCAAAAGCGGCGCACTCATAGTTTAATTGGTTAAGATAGGCGCCATCGAGGGTGCCGAGCGGAATACCATTGTTTAACACCAACTGCTCCTCGCCTGCGTTCAGCATGGCATGCAAACCCGCTGAAATAAGGATAAGTCGTTGCAGTCCTCGGTGATAGTAGCCCACTAACAGCGGGAAGCGTCCATTAAGATTGGCCTGACGTAGCAGTTGGTTGACCTGTCGCAACAAGACGGGCAATTCTGGTAGACGATGTTGCTGATTAGCCAGATGCTCTTGTAACAGCCCGTTAAACAGCGTACGCAGCAGCAGGGCTGCCAGCGTACCGTTATTGTTCACGGCTTGCGTCACATCAAGGCAATAGAACGCCAAATCATCATCAGACAATGCGGCAATATCCAGCACCAAACCTGGTTGCTCCAATGACGTCAATTGGCGGTAACGCACGCTGCAACCCGCCATTTTTTGTTGCACCGGCGGCTGTAGTTGCGCCAGCAGTTTATTGACCGCATCGGGCGATTGGTTGAGTGAATCCATATCCTCCATCAACTGCTCAACTTCACTCAGTTGAGAAGTAAACATATCGGGATACATACAGGTCATCACGGCTTCGCGCAAGCGCGCATAATCACGGATAGGTTTGAGCATCACGTCCTGAACGCCCAAGCGCAGCACTTTGGCAACATCCCCCATCTGACTGGTGGCAGACACCACCAGAATAGGCGTGCGATTATCTTGCAACCTGAGCGTTTCAACGAACTCAATGCCTCCCATCTGCGGCATTTCCAAATCGCACACGATCAAATCAGGGTGATAGCCTTGCATTACGGCTAATGCATCCACCCCATTGACAGCTTCACGCACAGACGCACCCAGCGATGTCAGATAGCCAGCGATCACGGAACGAAATACCGCCTCATCTTCAACAATCAAAATGTGCTTATCTGTTAATGGCTGACCCATTGATGACCTCATACGTCAACTTCATGCATATTCCCTCGCGTTGTTCGGCCTTAACCTCTGCCACTCCACACTTTTACCCTTTAAATACGGGTCTGATGCCGCAACCTGCACTAGCCTGCATCTCGGTTTACCAACAGTTGCAGTTCATCCTGCTTTTTCTCCACGGCCAGCCGCCCTGCGGCGATCGCCTCTTGCGCACGGTGAAAATCCAGCGTGGCAATTTGTGGACAATAGGGCTGCACCACCACATCAGGCGGGTCGCCAGCCATACGATGCATTTTTAAACGGTTTTCCAGCACTTGGATGGAGGCCGTCATGATATCCATCGCTGAAGGTGCGCGATTGGCCCGCTGACGCTGCAATCCCATGGACAAGCGCTGCCGGAGCTTGTATTGCCAGTTGAGCGACGTCGATTCCGCCTGTGTTTCCTCAGCCATAGCGGTCACCGACAGCATGTCGTCATGCCCCAGCGTCGCGTTATGTTGCAAATCCACGGCAATCACCACGTCAGCGCCCAGCGCGCGCGCCAGAGAAACCGGGACCGGGTTCACCACGGCACCATCAACCAGCCAATAGGCATTGTGTCGCACGGGCGCGAGCAACCCCGGCATACTGCATGAGGCGCGGATCGCATGGTGCAGATCGCCCTCGGTAAGCCACAGTTCTCGCGCCGTTGTCAGATTAGTGGTCACTGCCCCGAACTTGATAGCACACTCGTCGATCTGCTGGGTACGCAATATGTGTCGCACCTGGTTAAATACCCGATCGCCGCGCAATAACCCGCCGCGTTGCCAGGAGAGATCCATCAAGCGAATGACATCCCAATGATGAAACCCACTCACCCAGCGCGCCATGGCATTCAAGCGATTGGTGGCATAAGCCGCCCCCACCAAAGCACCCACCGAACAGCCTGCTACCACATCGACCACAATACCCATTTCAGTCAGTGCCTGAATGACACCAATGTGTGCCCATCCTTTCGCAGCACCCGATCCCAGCGCCAAGCCAATCTTTCTTTGCTTCATGATATCCTTCTCATCTCGCTATTCATTTTAGCGCACATTGCCACTCACCGAGATTGTTAGGTAACATATCGCCACGCCGTTGAGTTATTTTCACGTAAATATCGATATTTTTTAATTTATTTTACTGTTAGTCATACATCCAGGAGTTACCGTGCCGCAAAGCTGTCCCTGCGGGAGTGGTAAGCAGTATACCGCATGCTGCCTTCCCTATCTGCAACGCACTGACATTGCACCAACCCCAGAAGCACTAATGCGTTCACGCTATTGTGCTTACGTAGCCCATGACGTTGATTATCTTATCGCTACCTGGGATCCTGCGCTTCAACCTGAAAAATGGCGTGCTTCAATCACCGAAAGCGCGCAGGATACGCAGTGGCAACGATTGAACGTGCTGGCTACCCGCCAAGGACGCGATGAGGATGAAGGCTATGTCGAATTCGCCGCGCGCTATACCGACACCTCACAGCCAGAGCGCACATCGCTGATGCGCGAGCGCTCACGCTTCCTTCGCCGCCTCGATCGCTGGTACTATGTAGACGGCGTACATCTGCAAACCGGCAGAAACGATCGCTGTCCGTGCGGTTCGGACAAAAAATACAAACAGTGCTGCGGGCGTGGATAGGCGCGTAGTGTAAGGCAAAAACGTAACCCGGTGGCAGGTTCCCCTTATCGTGGCGATAAATCGCACGAATATGGCAGCTTTCGGGGATAATGACAGACGATTTTGGACAGGGTTTTTATTTCCATGCAATCCCAAACGATGCAATCTCAGGCCATACAACGAAAAGTGCTGCGTACCATTTGCCCCGATGCAAAGGGGCTTATCGCAAAAATTACCAACATCTGCTACAAGCACGAATTGAACATTGTGCAGAACAATGAGTTTGTCGATCACCGCACCGGGCGCTTTTTCATGCGTACCGAATTGGAAGGGATCTTCAACGATACTACGCTGCTGGCTGATTTGGACAGCGCGCTACCGGCAGGTTCCGTGCGTGAACTGAGTGACGCGGGCCGTCGTCGTATCGTGGTTCTGGTCACCAAAGAAGCGCATTGTCTCGGCGACTTGCTGATGAAGAGTGCCTACGGTGGTCTGGATGTTGAAATTGCCGCCGTGATTGGCAACCACGATACGTTGCAGACGCTGGTTGAGCGTTTTGATATCCCGTTCCATCTGGTGAGCCATGAAGGACTTTCACGCGAAGCGCACGACCAGTTGATGATTGAACAGATTGATGCATACAAACCGGATTATGTGGTATTGGCCAAATACATGCGCGTATTGACGCCTGCGTTTGTGCAGCACTATCCGAACCAGGTGATCAACATCCACCACTCGTTCCTGCCTGCGTTTATCGGTGCACGTCCCTACCATCAGGCTTATGAGCGCGGCGTGAAGATCATCGGTGCGACCGCCCACTACGTGAACGATAACCTGGATGAAGGCCCGATCATCATGCAGGATGTTATCAACGTGGATCACACGTATACCGCAGATGACATGATGCGTGCTGGCCGCGACGTCGAGAAGAACGTTCTTAGCCGTGCCCTTTACCGCGTGCTGGCACAACGGGTTTTCGTTTACGGCAATCGTACCATTATTCTTTAAGCCGCTGTTTTTCCACTCAACGTTGAGTGGAAATTCCGCAAGGCGTGTGAAAAAACGGCAAACAAACGCGTTTTTATGCGTTCAGGCTTTACAGGGGCGTCGCATTTGATATGATGCGCCCCGCTTACCAAGAAAGCGCACAATCAGTTAGGCCATGGTGGGGTTCCCGAGCGGCCAAAGGGAGCAGACTGTAAATCTGCCGTCACAGACTTCGAAGGTTCGAATCCTTCCCCCACCACCATCTCGCAGCAGCTATTTCATCATATTGTTTCCACAGTTCATGTTACTTCCCAACTGACACCTGAATTCTCCCTGTTATCCTTATAACGCTTTTTGCTCATGGTATTTGCCGTACTCTTTTTTACAGACAAAAGAGCCAGACAGCATGAACAACGTCAGCACGGCCAGTATAACCAGCGTCAACTCTGCCCCCATGAATCCCAGAGAATAGCCGGCCACCAGGCTACCAACACCGGCGCTGATTTTCACCAACGTCCCGCTCACCGCAGAAATCCTTGCCGCCAGTTTGAGCGGCATCTCCTGAAGGGTGAACACGTTGTAACTGACATTCCATATTCCCCCCAGTATGGCTTTAAGAACAAACAGCACGAAGATCGATACAGGATCGGTGAAAACGAGAAAGCCAAAGAAAACCAGCACGCGGGCCACATTTATAACGAGAACCAACTGCCTGAGCGACAACATATTAATCGCTTTGCGTGAAATAAAGCTGCCGATAAGACCGCCCGCCCCCAGACCAGAAAGCACCAGGCCGGTTATTTCAAAAGCGGTATTTTGTGCTTTCAGGCTCCATATCACGGTCAGATAGAGAATGGGATGCAAAAAATTGTTAACCGCGGTTAGCGCGACGATGACGCTAAACAGTGTATTGTCCCGCAACCAGCCAAATGCCTGCTGAATATCAGCGCCCATCGAGGAGTGCGTGGGGCTTGCGGTTTGTGGAACATCGATACGGATCAGGAAGAGCAAGCACACGGCTATCAGCGAAAAGATCAGGTTGACGGAATAGGGAAAGAAAACATTCACCGATATCAGATACCCACACAATGCAGGCGCAACAAGCTGAACCGCTCGGGTTCTGATCTCGTAGGTTGACAAGGCTGATGTGGAGGCATGCCCCTGAATCAGCCCCTTGATGACAACGGGCTCAGCCACTTCGGTAAACACAGTAAATACACCGTAAGCGAGTGAAACCGCCATAATCCACAGGAAACTGGCATCGCGAAACACGATAAGCAGCAGGATAAAGAGCGCCAAACAGAGAATGCGCCCGCACTCACTACCTTTCAGCACATTGATCTTATTTGATTTTTCTATGAACGGTGATGATATTATTTTGATAAAAATCACTGGACAATAAAAGGCAAACACACACCAGCTAATCTGAACCGGGTCGAGGTTCAGGCTCAACGCCAGCAAAGGTAACGTGATGTGGTAAATCTCGATTCCCAGCAGTGAAAACGCAGAACTCGCGACAAAAACGTTAAAATTATTCTTCATAATATCCAGATAGCTGAAAACGATCAGATCCGTCTGCCACAATTGTTATTTGTTATGAAGAAGCAACGTTACACCGTTTTATTGCCGATTACGGTGCGGCTCACCACATCTCTCAGGTTTTTCCTTTCCAACTACCTGGCGAGTAGGAAAACACCGGCAACTGCCATGACCAGCGGATCGCCGCCAGACGCAGCGACAACCCCAGCGTAAACGACACCAGCAGATTAATATCGTGGTTTACCTGTAACGCTTTCAGCCCGAGATAAAGCAGCGCCACAAGCAGTGATACGCTGGCATAGAGCTCTTTTCTGAGTACCATCGGCGTGCGGTTACAAAAGATGTCGCGCAAAATGCCGCCGAAGATCCCGGTGACAATCCCCGCCATAATGACCACAGTGAAGGAGTAATTCAGCTTCTGCGCCACATTGCAGCCAATAATGGTAAAGGCAATAAGCCCCATGGCATCCAGTATCAGGAACAGTCGATGCAGGTGGTGCATGATGCGGGCAATCACGATAGTGAACAGCCCTGCACCAATCGTCAGATAGATATAGCCGGGGTGTTGCGTCCAGCCGATGGGATAGTTGCCAAGCAGGATATCACGAACGGTGCCGCCGCCCAGAGCGGTAATGAAGGCGATCATCGCCACACCGAAAATGTCCATGTTCCTGCGCCCAGCGGCCAATGCGCCAGACATGCCTTCTGCGGTAATTGCGATCAGATAGATGTAAGTAAGCACACAAATTTTCCTGTGAAATGTGCCTCTCCCCCTGTCCGTTTTACCTGAGAGTTTATGCAGCTTACGCCGCTTGCCCCTTCGGTGGGTGGCTACGTTGATAAATAACGCGCACACCGCTCTCCAGTCGGCGTATCAACAAAGTGCAGTAAGGTGGCCTGAGCGATTATGGGAGTTTGCGCCTTCGGCGGGTCGCGCGTAGCGCGGTCCTCTCTCCTGCGAGCTGCGAAGTATAAGGGCTTACTATCGCTACTTCAACCTTCCGTTCGTTCAACAGAACGCGATATCATCCACCGCGTGCCTCTGGCGTGACCTTTGCCCTTTTTTTCTGATACCATCAGCGTCACAATTTCCTGACATGGCAATGACGATGAAAGTTGTTTCTTTTAATATCAATGGGCTGCGAGCCCGCCCTCACCAACTGGCCGCCATCATCGCCCAGCATCAGCCGGATATCATTGGCTTGCAGGAAACCAAAGTGCACGATGATATGTTTCCCTTTGAAGAGATACGCAAGCTCGGCTATCAGGTCTATTATTACGGGCAAAAGGGCCATTACGGCGTTGCGTTATTGTGTAAAGAAACACCGATTGCCGTACGCTACGGCTTTCCCACCGACGAACCCGATGCGCAGCGACGCATCATCATGGCGGATTTCGCCACGCCCGCAGGCACACTGACCGTGATCAATGGCTATTTCCCGCAGGGAGAGAGCCGCGACCATCCGGTGAAATTCCCTGCCAAAACGCGCTTTTATGCCGACTTGCAGACCTATCTGACGCAGCACCACACCCCAGAGCAACCGTTGATTGTCATGGGCGATATCAATATCAGCCCAACGGATCTGGACATTGGCATCGGCGAAGAAAACCGCAAACGCTGGCTGCGCACCGGTAAGTGCTCATTTTTACCCGAAGAGCGTGAATGGATGGCGCGTTTGCTGGGATGGGGATTGGTCGACACGTTCCGAGCGTTGGCACCAGACAGCACCGATCGCTATTCCTGGTTTGATTACCGCTCTGCCGGTTTTGACGACAACCGCGGCCTGCGAATCGATGTGATCCTTGCCAGTCAGGGATTAGCGGCGCACTGCACGGCGAGCGATATCGATTATGACATACGCGGCATGGAAAAACCCTCAGACCACGCGCCGATTTGGGCCACGTTCTACGGGCTGTAACACCCCGCACAGGCAGCCGCTCGCGGCTGCCATCGCTGGAACCGTTACTGTTTAAGCACCTGCCAGATCAGATTATTCGTTCCCAGCGTTTGCCTGTCTCGCGTACACTGCAACAGCACACCTTCTGTTCTCACCACAGCGCCTTCAGTGTAATTACGGTTTTCGAACACGCAGCACCGCATACAGTTATTTTGCTGTTCTCGTCGGGTCGAACCGTTATTATCGCCCCAAACCACACTGGGCGGTACGCCAACCACAATATCCGTATTCCCGCGCGAGGGCGTGGTCACCGCGGTGGATTGCGCCCACACGGGCAGAGAGACCAGCGCGCCGACAAACAACATCACCTGTGATGATTTCATCCATTCTGCTCCTTCGCGGCCTTTTTCGCCGTGGGTTTACGTGTTTTCTTCTGCGTTTTTTGTGGTGCTTGCAACCCGCGAAACGCCGACGCGGACCGGTTTTGTCGTGCTTGCTCGATCAATCCACTCAACGTTTGGGTGAGCGGTTGCATAAAATCCTGGTAACGGCGCTGTTTTTCACTGATCAACGTCAAGGTGGCTTCCCAGTTGGCAGTCATATCCGGCAATGCGGCACTAGGCGGTAAAGCATGAATCAGCGCTCGCCCCGCTTCGCTGGCATGAATGTAACGCCCTTTTTTAAACAGAAAGCTTCGTTTAAAGAGTAGCTCAATAATGCCTGCACGCGTGGCTTCCGTGCCGAGGCCATCGGTTTCACGCAATATCTTCTTCAACGTTTTGTCTTGTACAAAACGGGCAATACCGGTCATCGCCGAGAGCAATGTGGCATCGGTAAAAGGACGTGGAGGCTGGGTTTGCCGCTCCACCACTTCACCTTTTTCACACAGCAGTACATCTTCTTTGGCGACAACAGGCAGAGGCAAACCATCGTTTTCGTCGTCGCGCTCCTTGGCACCAAGCAGCGCGCGCCAGCCCGCATCGGCAAGGAAACGGGCTTTGGCGATAAATTTCCCCCCCGCGATATCGAGGGTAATAACGCATTTGCGAAACACCGCATCAGGGCAAAACTGCATCAGATACTGCCGGGCAATCAGCCCGTAGACCTGTCGCTCGTTCTCGCTCAACGATACGTTGGCGCTGCGCGCAGTGGGGATAATGGCATGGTGCGCATCGACTTTACTGTCATCCCAACAGCGATTACGTCGCTCAAGATCGACGACCGGTTGCGGTAATAACCCGGAGGCATGCACTGTGATCGCATTGATAACCGCATGGCGCCCGGCAAAATGCTCTTCAGGCAGGTAGCGGCAGTCCGAACGCGGATAGGTAATCAGCTTATGGGTTTCGTACAAGCGCTGGCAGGTATCCAGCACCATCTGTGCGCTCAGGCCAAAGCGTTTCGCGGCTTCGATCTGCAATGCAGAGAGAGAATAAGGCAGCGGTGCTGTTTCAGATTCACGCTTGTCGCTGTAATCCGTGACAATAGCAGGCTGCCCAGCAATACGCTTGACCACATGCTCAGCCAAAGAACGGTGTAGCAAACGCCCTTCTTCATCCTGATACGGCTCGCAGGAGTCACTCGGTTGCCAGAGCGCCACAAAGCGTTCATCGGCAGGCGTGACAATATGTGCTTTGACCTCAAAGTAATCTTTGGCGACGAAATTTTCGATCTCTTCATCGCGGCGCACGACTAGCCCCAGCACCGGCGTTTGCACCCGTCCGACGGAAAGCACGCCGTCATAACCCGCATTGCGCCCCAATAACGTGTAGGCGCGGGTCATGTTGATGCCGTAGAGCCAGTCAGCCCGTGAACGCGCCAGTGCGGATACACACAGTGGCACAAAGTCGCGGTTATCGCGCAGTCGCTCGACCGCACGCGTCACCGCTTGCGGGTTGAGATCGTTAATCAGGCAGCGGCGCACCTGCTGACGTTTTTCCGGCGCCAGCGCCAGATACTCCAACACTTCATCTACCAGCAGTTGTCCTTCGCGATCCGGGTCACCGGCGTGGATCACCTCCGTCGCCTCCCCCAGCAATTTCTTAATGGCATTCAGCTGTTTGCTCACCGATGGGCGCGGCATCAACAGCCACTTTTCGGGGATAATCGGCAGATCGGCCAACGACCAGCGCGCATAGCGGGCATCATAGGCATCGGGCTGAGCCTGCTCAAGCAAATGCCCGACACACCAGGTGACGACATCCTGTGAACCGCAGGCGATGTAGCCGTCGCCTCGCCGATGCGGTTTGGGCAAGACATCGGCTATCGCTCTGGCGAGGCTGGGTTTTTCAGCAATAAACAGGCGCATTATCAGAAATAACGGACAAATTTTTCCGTGTCCAACGGCACAACCGTGGTGGACGCTTTCAGTTGCGGTGTTCCCAAATAAAGAAACCCGACAATTTCATCTTGTTCACGGCAACCGAAGGCTTCACGCACATGCTCGTGTTCAGTCCACAGACCGCTGCGCCAGATACCGTTGAAGCCCTGCGCCAGTGCTGCCATTTGCATCGCTTGCACCGCACAGCCCGCGGAGACCACCTGCTCCCATTTGGGCACCTTGGGATGCTCTTCACAGTGTGCAATCACCGTGATAACCATTGGGGCGCGAAACGGTGCCTGACGGGCTTTGTCCTGTGCGGCAGCATCCAGCCCTTCTTGCTGGGCCGCAGCGTGTAAAACCTCACTCAGGCGGTTAAGTCCGTCATCCTGTGCAATCACGAAACGCCACGGTTGCAGGGTGCCATGATCGGGCGCGCGCATACCGGCGTGAATAATGTTGGCTAACACGTCACCTTGCGGTGCCGGAGCAGCCAAACGCGAGGCAGAACGGCGATTGAGTAACAAGTCCAGTGCATCCATCATTTCTCTCCTGTTAACGGCCTGCATGAAAAATAGCGCCAAGCGTTGCCATCGCCTGTCATGCGCGCCACGGTATCACAAGTCGCGGTGCGTCAGTAACGGTTTTGTGGCAATCCTATCATAGCGGATACCGGTAATAATGCGGGGAGATTCTGAATGTTACTGGCCCTATTCAGGCGGTTGGCAGGTGATAATGCGCAAACAGAGAACGTCTGCTTGCGCAGGCAAAACAGTGACCCGCAATGCGCTCACTACCGCACCGCGATCACTGGGCGTCGCGACGCAAGTGGTACACCGTTAGCTGATTCCAAAAATCGAGGCCGATCAGCTTGTCGCTTCCTGCACGACGAAATGCGAAGGCGCCGCCTTTATTGTGACCGATACGGATAATGCCTTTTTCTTCTTGCGCTTTTACCGGTGCAATACCGCGCATGTTCACCATGCCATCTTCTGCAATGGTGATATCAGGGTCGCCGGTTTCGCGCAGGGCAAAGCTTCCCACGGGAATTCCTGATGCCGGTGACACGATGTCCTGCTCTGTCAATGAAGCCAAGTTGGCGACCTTCTGGCACGATGAACCATCATTAATCGGTGCGGCACAAGCAACCTGCAAAAGGTCTCGGGCAGCCAGGTATTGTCCACTAAGCCATTGAGCTTTGGCTGCTTCGGTGCACAGGTTGGCTGAGACACCGCTGCGGCAGAGTGCTGCCATAGTATCGGTATAATCCTGTACCGGTGCCGCCGGAATGCCCGTCACAGAGGCGAGCGGTGACTGACCCGATTTTTCCCGAGCGCTAAGCGTTTTCCACGTGCCGCACGCTGAATCAATGTGATCTTCACACAGTTGCTTGAACTGGGCAGTATCAATTTCATACAGCATTTTTTTGCAGGCACGCAGGTCGTTCCAGCAGGTTTTGCCTATTTCGGTTTTCGGCTGCGGCAGATTCGTCAGGCAGGGTTGCTCCTCCTTGAGCACATAGTTGAGTTTGAACATCGAATCGGTGATGGTTTTACCGTCAGCAGACACTTCCATGGTGGCGTCTACCAATTGCTCCAGCGAGATCCGTTTGAGTTTGCTTCCCTCTAAACGGTAATAATGCAACACCGTCTCGGTAGGAAACGACTGTTGTAGCAGTTCGTGATTTAACACGCGAATCTGGCTTCTTGGTTCTTTATAAATACCACAGGTCAAGCCAGAAACCGGATCGGCCAATGCGGGGAATGACAGAGAGGTCAATAACAAAAGGAACAACACACGGACGTGCATTAAAAAAGACATGGCTCACTCCATTGATAAGAATACACTTCACCTGACGACTTCAGGCAACGTGATAATTGTAAAAGCATTATTTCCCATGGACGAGCATTTTTTCCGCAGAAATTCGGTGAGAAGATGCTGAGTGTTATTATTCATTTCTGTTACGCACTTCAGTATTCCTCCTCCCGCAGTTGTTCCATCGTCTCGCACCAAAAAAGTTACCGCGCCAACAATCGCTTTTCTTTACAAAATAGGCACATTTTTATCAACGAAGGGTACTAATGAAGTTGGCATTTTCCTATACGCTCATTAGGATAGAGAGTAAGTTCGCTCTTATTAGCGTGAATGTCGCGGGGCAACCCTTTACTGCTCACTTTGCCATCAAAAGGAACAGCGAGCAGGTATTATGTTTGGCGTTTTTGGAGATAACATGCGCACACTGTGGCGACTCTTTAGCGGACTCTTCAAGTGGACTTGGCGTCTGCTCAATTTCACCCGCGAGTTTATTCTTAACCTGTTTCTGATTGTGTTGATTCTGGTGGGTGTAGGCATTTACCTGCAGTTTAAAAATGCACCGACCCAAACGCCTCAGGGCGCGCTGCTTGTTGATATAACCGGCGTTGTCGTCGATAAGCCGACAGTGAATAATAAACTGCGGCAGTTAGGCAGAGAATTTTTTGGTGCCTCCAGCAATCGCCGTCAGGAAAACTCGCTGTTTGATATTGTTAATACCATTCGTCAGGCTAAAACCGACAGCAATATTACCGGTATGGTGCTCGATCTGAGCGATTTCGTCGGTGCAGACCAGCCCTCTTTGCAATATATCGGCAAGGCGTTGCGTGAATTCCGCGACAGCGGCAAGCCCATTTTCGCGATTGGCGACAGTTACAGCCAACCACAATACTATCTGGCCAGCTTCGCAACCACCGTTTCACTCACCCCGCAGGGTAACGTCGATCTGCGCGGCTTCGCGACCAATGGCCTCTATTACAAATCGCTGTTGGAAAAGCTGGATGTAACCAGTCACGTATTCCGCGTCGGTACCTACAAATCCGCCGTGGAACCTTTTCTGCGCGACGATATGTCCCCTGAAGCGCGTGAAGCCGACCTGCGCTGGGTGGGTGGATTGTGGCAAAACTACCTGAATACGGTGGCCGCAAACCGCCAAATTACACCGCAACAGTTGTTCCCCGGTGCCAGCGCGATTATTGCCGGCCTTCAGGCGGTGCAAGGCGATCCGGCACGCTATGCGCTGGAAAACAAACTGGTGGACGAGGTGGCATCGCGTTCAGTCATCGAACAGAAGCTGGTAAAAACCTTCGGCTGGGATACCAAAAACCAGAGCTTCAACTACACCAGCATTTACGACTACACCGAAAAACCGAGCAACCAAAACGGCGCGGAAATTGCGGTGATCTTTGCCAGCGGCGCTATTGTTGACGGCCCTGAAACCCCGGGAGTGGTCGGTGGCGATACCACGGCGTCCCAAATTCGTCAGGCCAGACTGGATCCTAAAATCAAGGCGATCGTGCTGCGCGTTAACAGCCCCGGAGGCAGCGTAACCGCCTCAGAAAAAATTCGCGCAGAGCTGATGGCCGTCCGTCTGGCGGGCAAACCCATTGTGGTCTCCATGGGCGGTATGGCGGCGTCGGGCGGCTACTGGATCTCTACCCCAGCGAACGCCATTATCGCCAGTCCGAGCACCTTGACAGGTTCAATTGGGATTTTTGGCGTGATCACCACGTTTGAAAACACCCTTGGGTCGATAGGCGTACACACCGATGGCGTGGCCACCTCGCCGCTGGCGGATCTCAGTATCACTAAAACGCTGCCGCCCGAGTTTTCGCAAATGATGCAAATCAGCATCGAGCGCGGTTATAAAAACTTCGTCGATCTGGTCGCGCAGTCCCGTAAGAAAAGCCCGGAAGAGATTGATAAAATCGCGCAAGGGCACGTGTGGACCGGTGACGACGCAAAGACCAACGGTTTGGTCGATCAGTTGGGTGACTTTGACGATGCGGTTAAAAAAGCCGCTGAGTTGGCCAAGCTGGGCCAATACCAGCTCAACTGGTTTGAGGAACAGCCAAGCCTGCTGGATATGATGCTCAACCGTGTCAACGCTGCCGCCCATGCCTGGTTACCGGCCCAACTTCAGGCCATGCTACCGGCTCCGGTAGCTCAGTTGGCTGAGGTGGTGCAAGCACAACCGGCATTGCTCAACACCTTTAACGATCCGCAGCATCGCTATGCGCTTTGTATGGCTTGCGGTGAAGTAAAATAACCGCCGTAACACAGGATTCTCCCTCAGCCCGGCGTATGTCGGGCTGTTTTTCATCTTTTAAATAAGAACAGCATGCAAAAGAAATCCATTTATGTCGCTTATACCGGCGGTACGATAGGTATGCAACGCTCCGCCAATGGTTACATTCCGGTTTCAGGTCACCTGCAACAGCAACTGGCTAACATGCCAGAGTTTCATCGCCCGGAAATGCCTGATTTCACCATCCATGAATATGACCCGCTGATTGACTCCTCTGACATGACCCCAGCCGATTGGCAGGCCATCGCTGAGGATATTCAGCAGCACTACGATGAGTACGATGGCTTCGTCATTTTGCACGGCACCGATACCATGGCCTTCACGGCATCAGCCCTCTCCTTCATCATGGAGAACCTGGCCAAACCGCTCATTGTGACAGGGTCACAAATTCCATTGGCCGAATTGCGTTCTGATGGGCAAACCAACCTGCTAAATGCGCTGTATGTCGCGGCTAATCACCCGGTGAATGAAGTCAGCCTGTTTTTCAACAACAAGTTGCTGCGCGGCAACCGCACCACGAAAGCCCATGCGGACGGCTTTGATGCGTTCGCCTCCCCCAACTTCCCGACGCTGTTGGAAGCCGGTATTCATATACGCCGTCTGGTGCCAGCGCAATCGGAAACGCCCAGCGCTCCGCTGATCGTACATCCGATTACCCCGCAACCGATCGGCGTGATTACCGTCTATCCGGGCATTTCAGCGGATGTAGTGCGTAACTTCTTGCGCCAGCCGGTGAAAGCACTGATATTGCGCTCTTATGGTGTGGGTAATGCGCCGCAAAGCCCGGCGCTGTTGGACGAACTGCGTCAGGCATCGGAACGGGGTATCGTGGTGGTTAACCTCACCCAGTGCATTTCTGGACGGGTGAATATGGAGGGCTATGCCACCGGCAATGCACTGGCACAGGCTGGCGTGATCAGTGGTTTTGATATGACGGTAGAAGCCGCCCTGACTAAACTGCATTATCTGCTAAGCCAACCTGACTTAACCCCCGGGACCATTCGCCAGCTCATGCAACAAGACCTGCGCGGCGAACTGACCCAGGACGCATAACCCGGCTGCTGGAGCTAACTGCCATGAACCAGACCGTCATAAACCATGCCTTACTGTTGATTGATTTGCAGAATGATTTTTGTCCGAACGGCGCACTGCCTGTCGCAGAAGGAGATGTCACCATCGATGTTGCCAACGCCGCGATAGCAGCGGCACAGAAAGCCGGTATGCCCGTCATCGCCAGCCAGGACTGGCACCCGGCCAATCATCTGAGCTTCGCTGACAATAACCCTGGTGCTGTCGTGGGTGAACGTGGAGAACTGGCAGGTTTAGCGCAAACCTGGTGGCCGGTGCACTGTGTACAGGGCACGCGTGGTGCGGAGTTCCACCCGCACCTTCATCATGACGCGTTTGATGCCGTGGTACAAAAAGGTTCTCAGCCTGAGATTGACAGCTACAGCGCTTTTTTCGACAACGGCAAACGCGCTGCTACCGTATTGGATGACCTGTTACGCCAACGCAACATCACACGCTTGACCATCATGGGGCTGGCAACGGACTACTGCGTAAAATTTACCGTGCTTGATGCGTTGGCACTCGGGTATGACGTACAGATCGTTGAAGAAGGCTGTCGCGGAGTGAATCTCCAACCGGGTGACGGCGAAGCTGCGCTGGTCGAGATGGTGGCTCACGGAGCACGCCGCACTAGCCTAGCCGACTTTATCGCAGCAATAGCACACCACTCCACATAACGCCGAGCCCCTGTGCATGCAGAGGCCTTCGGTTACTGGCGTTCCCGCTGAATCAGGTTGTCGATGGCAAACGCCTGTTTCAGCTCTTGCTTGCTTTTCATCACCAACTCACCGTCGGTATTGATGGTCATGTGTTCCGCCTCCACGTTGTGGCGCGATTGCCATAGCATCACCATTTGCAGGCAATTTTCTTTTTGCTCTGGCGTCAACGGCACGCCATCAGGCCATTTGCCCAGTTCTACGGCGGTTGCCAGGCGTTGGTAGATATCCGGTGTCAGCGCCGTCACAACCTCATCAAGCTGTTTGTCGAGCATCGTTATTCCATCCTGTCATTGCTATTTGCCATCACGCTATTTGTCATCAACGCCAAGCAAGCTGAAGCGTTTTAGCTACAGCGATTGCGCGAAAATGTCAGCCATCCACTTTCTCACCGTCGGTACCATCGATAAAGCTTAGCGAGGCCGAGTTAACGCAGTAACGCTCGCCGGTGGTTTGCGGCCCATCGGGGAATACATGCCCCAAATGGGCATCGCATTTACCACAGCGAATTTCGATACGGTGCATGTTATGCGAAAAATCTTCCAGATAGCGGATTGCCCCCTTCGCTACCGGCCGATCAAAGCTGGGCCAGCCGCATCCAGAGTCGTATTTGTTATCGGAGTAAAACAGCGCGCTTTGGCAACACAGGCAGTGATACACCCCAGTGCGTTTATTGTGCAACAGTTTGCCTGAATAGGCAGGTTCAGTGCCGCGTTGCTGCGTCACGTACTGTTGCATCTCCGTCAAGGTTCCCTTGCCTGCCGGTGCAGACGTTGAAACTGGTTTATCCATGATTGTCTCGTCATCATTTTTTTGGCATTACTTAGTTTAACAAGAATTAACATCCTCATAACGTTTTTTTCCGACTAAAATGGTGAGTAACCGACCAAGACCCTGCCAATTGTGACATCCATCACATTTATCGGGACTGCGGGCTTTATATTGGTGCAAACGCCCCCATTTAAGGGAAAGATGTTCCTAAGTTTCATTACGGCGATTTTTCGTGCAACCGTTGCGCCTCAGATTTGACTTGCCGCAACTATTGACACGATTCCGCTTGACGCTCAGCAAGGTTTTTGTAATTTTACAACCAACCTTTATTCACTAACCATTATTCACAAACCATAGCTGGTGGAATATATGACTATCAAAGTAGGTATCAACGGTTTTGGCCGCATCGGCCGCATTGTTTTCCGTGCTGCTCAGAAACGTTCTGACATTGAGATCGTTGCAATCAACGACCTGTTGGACGCTGACTACATGGCTTACATGCTGAAATACGACTCAACTCACGGCCGTTTTGACGGCACCGTTGAAGTGAAAGACGGTCAGCTGATTGTTAACGGCAAAAAAATCCGCGTTACCGCAGAAAGAGATCCGGCTAACCTGAAGTGGGACGAAGTGGGTGTTGATGTGGTTGCAGAAGCAACGGGCATCTTCCTGACTGACGAAACTGCACGTAAGCACATCACCGCTGGCGCGAAAAAAGTGGTTCTGACTGGCCCGTCCAAAGACAACACCCCGATGTTCGTTCGTGGTGCCAACTTTGACAAATATGCCGGACAGGATATCGTTTCCAACGCATCTTGCACCACTAACTGCCTGGCACCGCTGGCAAAAGTAATCAACGACAACTTCGGCATCATCGAAGGTCTGATGACGACAGTTCACGCCACCACCGCTACCCAGAAAACCGTTGATGGCCCGTCTCACAAAGACTGGCGCGGCGGCCGCGGCGCATCCCAGAACATCATCCCGTCCTCTACTGGTGCAGCCAAGGCTGTAGGTAAAGTTCTGCCAGAGCTGAACGGCAAACTGACCGGTATGGCGTTCCGCGTTCCGACTCCGAACGTTTCTGTGGTTGACCTGACTGTTCGTCTGGAAAAAGCAGCATCCTACGAAGAAATCAAGAAAGCCATCAAAGCCGCTTCTGAAGGCGAGCTGAAAGGCGTTCTGGGCTACGTTGAAGATGACGTGGTTTCTACCGATTTCAACGGCGAAATTCTGACGTCTGTATTCGATGCCAAAGCGGGTATCGCGCTGAACGACAACTTTGTGAAACTGGTTTCCTGGTATGACAACGAAACCGGCTACTCCAACAAAGTACTGGACCTGATCGCCCACATCTCCAAATAAGGCGACGGTGCGATAAGCGATGCAAGGGGCGACATGATGTCGCCCTTTTTATTAGCTGCGTTCCGCCATGATGCAACACGAAATACAAATAAAACAAGGTAACATCATGAACGATAAAATTTTTTCACTTCCCATCAAATCTGAAATTTCCCCCACGCTCAGTCAACGCCAGATAGACCAACTGCCGGTGATTGTCGTTGATCATCCGCAGGTACGCGCTGCCGTCACGCTGCAAGGTGCCCATCTGCTGCACTGGCAGCCGCAAGGAGAAACGCCGGTGCTGTGGCTGAGCGACAACACGCCGTTCGCTGAAGGCGTCGCCATTCGCGGTGGTGTGCCGATCTGCTTCCCGTGGTTTGGCCCGTTTGCGGAACCTAACCACGGCTTTGCCCGCCTGCTGCCGTGGGAATTCACCGCGCACCGTGAAGATGCCAACGGCGTTGAATTGACCTTCACCCTGCGTGATACGCCGGATACGTTGGCAAGCTGGCCACACGCTTTCACGTTGACTGCACGTTACAAGCTGGGTAAAACCTGCACCATTGAGTTAGAAGCGCAAGGTGATTACAGCATCACCAGCGCCCTGCACACCTACTTCCAGATTGGTGACATTGACCATATCCGCGTCAGCGGTTTGGGCGATACCTTTATCGATAAGGTCAATCAAGGTAAGTTGACAACGCAAGGTGGCGATCTGACGTTCACTGAACGCACCGATCGTATCTATACGCATCCGCAAGCAGTGAGCAGCATCGTGGACCCCACGCTGAAACGCACTATCGACGTGCACCACACGCACCATAGCGATGCCGTTGCCTGGAACCCGGCGGCGGAACTGTCTAAAACCATCGCCGACATGCCGGATGACGGTTATAAAACCTTTGTTTGCGTGGAAACGGCACGTGTGACTCAGCCGTTTGTTGCCACCCCCGCCGCACCAGCGCGTTTGACCACGGTGATTAGCGTAAAACGTTGATCAGCGAAACGGGTTTGCTCCAATAGATCCGATATCGCCGCTCGCAGGCTTGCGGGCGGCGCTAACCAAGAGCCATATCGCGCAATCCCGCTACACCACATCCAATGGCTGCTTACTGGTCGGTGCGGGAAAAGCAGCATCCAGCGCAGCGATATCACCACTGTCCAATTCCAACGTGAGCGCACGTGCGTTTTCTTCAATGTGAGCAACCGAACTCGCTTTGGGAATGGCAATTACGCCCGGTTGTCGCAATACCCATGCCAGCATAATTTGTGCGGGCGTCACCTGATATTTGCCCGCCATGCGCGTTATCACAGGATGAGAAAACAGGTTGCGGCGCAGCGTACCCGCTTGTGCTAATGGACAGTAGGCCATCACCGGCACAGCACGTGCCTGGCACCAGGGCAGCAAATCAAACTCGATGCCGCGCGAAGCAACATGATAAAGCACCTGATTGGTCATGCAGCGCTCACCGCCCGACAAGGACCAGAGTTCATTCATGTCCGCCACGTCCAGATTGGACACGCCCCACTGCCGAATCTTGCCTGACTGTTGCAACGCCTCCATTGCGGTGATGGTCTCTTCCAACGGGATACCGCCGCGCCAATGCAGCAGGTATAAATCCAGCACATCAGTTTGCAGCCGTTTCAGGCTGCGCTCACAGGCTTCAATCGCTCGCATACCGCCCGCATTGTGGGGATAGACCTTGGAGACCAGAAACGCATCGTCTCGCCGCCCGCGCAGTGCTGCGCCGACTATGCTCTCCGCACCACCGTCGGCGTACATTTCTGCGGTATCAATAAGCCGGAGCCCGAGATCGAGCCCTGCCTGCAAGGCTTTTATTTCTCGCGCCTTCTCACTGGCCGCTTCCCCCATAAACCACGTGCCCTGCCCGACAGCGGGCAGCGTTGAACCATCAGGAAATCGAACCTGTCGGGTTGTCATCGCTATCCTCCTTGCATCCTGTTGAATACCTTACCTGAGCCGCCGCGCGCCCAAAACGTGCAAATGGGGTGAAATCACCCCATTATTGTGCAGCACTTGCCCTGTTTCCACGCATCAGGCGTTAGAAGCGATAACTCACACCCGCGCCAAACACCATGGTATAGCTGCGATCGACCATCGGGCTCTCTTTCACTTCATCGGCCAGGCGTACATAACGCCCGGTGGCCCATGCACTCCAGCTATCGTTGATACGGTAGTTGGTACTCAACTCAGCGTACGGCGACCAGTCACCATCCGGGCTGTAAGCGCCTAAACCTGAGCGCGATGCTTCTTTGCCACTGATACCAAAGTAATAGCGGTTGAGTCTTTCACTGCTCCAGGTCACACCGACGCCAGGTGTCAATGACCAGTCACCCAATTCGAAGCGATACAGGTAGGTGTTGTCCCACAGATAACCGTCGCTGTAGCCCAAGGTGTCCGCCACCACCGAGGTGCGCAAAATCCCCCAGGACGCGGAGTGTGAATACGCCAGACCCGCCATCAGCGTGCCACGGCGCTTATCCAGTTGCTTCATCTGCACATCGTCATTATCGCTCGGTTTGAATCCCAACGGAGAGTAGAGTGCGGTTACCGACAGGCGGTTTTGTCCATCATTCCACAGGTAATAGCCCCCACCCAGCCCGCGAAAATAAAAGTTGTCACTTTCATAGGTCACCATTGGCATCGGATACAATGCGTTATCGCCCCCGCGATACGGGCTGATGGAACCTAATACCCCTGCCCCCAGCGAGAAATCCGCCGCGACGGCCGTTGTTGCTGCCAGCGACCCTGCCAACAGCAAAGTGGTATAGATCACAGATGATTTTTTCATAACGTTATTATTCCTATTACTGATATGAATTATCAAAATCGTATTTCGCTCATATCAATCATAATCGTTAAATGTGCAAACCGCATGGCATTAAACCACATGCCATACCTGTCGTCGTTTCCGATGAGCCAAAGGCATGAAAGCCCAGTGGCTACCGCCATTGTAGCGGCATACTTCGCAGAGTGAGTTATTGAAATATCTTAAAAAGATGTTTTCACCAATGAGGAAATTTTGCAGATGCCAACTACGCTTAATGACAGGGAGATGAATGTTCCTGAGTTCGCGGGTCAGCATAAGCGCGTACACCAGCCTTACCGCCTAACCTTGTGTGGCTGAAGGAAAACGCGCCTTGTGAGTGTAATAACATCTACACTGCTGCGAATTTGGCATAAGGGTTGCTGTATTCAGGAAAATCATCTGCCAGAGGGCTACATATCTATGGCCGCATAAATAACGCCGCACATTATTTAATAGGCTCTCTGTACCCTAAATAATTCGAGTTTCAGGAAGGCGGCAAGCGAACGAATCCCGATGAACTTACTCAGGTAAGTGATTCGGGTGAGTGAACGCAGCCAACACACCTGCAACTCGAAGTATGACGGGTATAACTGTGCTAATCGACGAAGGACGGGCATCGCTATGAACATATTTGATCATTACCGTCAGCGTTATGACGCTGCCAAGGACGAAGAATTCACGTTGCAGGAATTTCTTAACATCTGTCAGCAGGATCGCAGTGCCTATGCGAGTGCCGCCGAACGATTGTTAATGGCGATCGGCGAACCTGTGATGGTGGACACCGCCCATGAGTCTCGCCTTTCCCGTTTATTCTCTAATCGGGTCATTGCGCGCTATCCGGCCTTTGAAGAGTTCTACGGCATGGAAGATGCCATAGAACAGATTGTTGCTTACCTGAAACACGCTGCACAAGGGCTGGAGGAGAAGAAACAGATCCTCTACCTGCTTGGTCCGGTGGGCGGCGGGAAATCGTCGCTGGCTGAACGCCTGAAAGCCTTAATGCAACGTGTGCCGATTTATGTGCTGAGCGCCAATGGCGAGCGTAGCCCGGTCAACGATCACCCGCTGTGCCTGTTCAACCCGCAGGAAGATGCCGACATTCTCGAAAAGGAGTATGCGGTGCCGCGCCGTTATCTGGGCACTATAATGTCGCCCTGGGCGGCCAAACGCCTGCGCGATTTCGGCGGTGATATCACCAAATTCAAAGTGATAAAGGTGTGGCCATCCATTCTGGCACAGGTCGCGATCGCCAAAACCGAACCGGGCGACGAAAACAATCAGGATATCTCAGCACTGGTCGGGAAGGTGGACATCCGCAAGCTGGAGCACTTTGCCCAAAACGATCCCGATGCCTATGGCTATTCCGGTGCATTGTGCCGCGCCAACCAGGGCATCATGGAATTTGTGGAGATGTTCAAAGCCCCGATCAAGGTGCTACATCCCCTGTTGACCGCCACGCAGGAAGGCAACTATAACGGCACCGAAGGCATTGCCGCCCTGCCGTTCAACGGCATCATTCTGGCCCACTCTAACGAATCGGAATGGGTGCAATTCCGCAATAACAAAAACAATGAAGCCTTTTTGGACCGCGTTTACATCGTCAAAGTGCCCTACTGCCTGCGCGTTTCCGAAGAGGTGAAGATTTACGACAAGCTGCTCGATCACAGCGAGCTGTCACACGCCCCGTGTGCGCCCGGCACGCTGGAAACCCTGGCACGCTTCTCCATTCTGTCGCGCCTTAAAGAGCCAGAGAACTCCAGCATCTACTCAAAAATGCGTGTGTACGATGGAGAAAGCCTGAAAGATACCGATCCCAAGGCAAAATCCTATCAGGAATACCGTGATTACGCGGGCATCGATGAAGGCATGAGCGGTTTGTCCACCCGTTTCGCCTTCAAGATCCTCTCACGCGTATTCAACTTCGACCACAGTGAGGTTGCCGCCAACCCGGTACACTTATTCTATGTTCTGGAACAGCAAGTTGAACGTGAGCAGTTCCCGCAAGAAGTGGCGGAAAAATATGTCGAACACCTGAAAGGCTATCTGATCCCTAAATACGCCGAATTTATCGGCAAAGAGATTCAGACCGCCTACCTGGAGTCTTACTCCGAGTACGGGCAAAACATTTTTGATCGCTATGTCACCTATGCGGATTTCTGGATTCAGGACCAAGAATATCGCGATCCTGACACCGGGCAACTGTTTGACAGGGAATCGCTGAATGCCGAACTGGAGAAAATCGAGAAACCGGCTGGCATCAGCAACCCCAAAGATTTCCGTAACGAAATCGTCAATTTTGTGCTGCGCGCCCGCGCCAGCCACAGTGGCCATAATCCGAACTGGACCAGTTATGAGAAACTGCGTACCGTGATTGAGAAGAAAATGTTCTCCAATACGGAAGAGCTGTTGCCGGTGATTTCGTTCAACACCAAGACCTCGACCGATGAGCAGAAAAAACATGACGACTTTGTCGATCGCATGATGGAGAAAGGCTACACCCGCAAGCAGGTACGATTGCTGTGCGAATGGTATCTGCGTGTCAGGAAATCATCATAACGTACGGGCAGCTTGACGACGTCATGCGGGGGAATCATGGCCTATTTCATTGATCGACGGCTGAACGGCAAGAACAAAAGCCTGGTGAACCGCCAGCGCTTTTTACGCCGCTATAAGTCGCAAATAAAACAGTCGATTTCCGAGGCCATCAACAAGCGTTCGGTAACCGACATAGACAGCGGGGAGTCCGTATCGATCCCTCAGGGCGACATTAGCGAACCGATGTTCCATCAGGGGCGTGGCGGTAAGCGGCATCGCGTCCACCCCGGCAACGACCATTTTGTTACCAACGATCGTATCGAGCGGCCACAAGGAGGTGGTGGCAGCGGTGGCGGTCAAGGCAACGCCAGTAAAGATGGTGAAGGCCAGGACGAGTTCGTGTTTCAAATCTCCAAGGATGAATACCTCGATCTGCTGTTCGAAGATCTGGCGCTGCCTAATCTGAAAAAGACCCAGCAGCACCAAATGAACGAGTACAAAACGCACCGTGCGGGTTACACCGCTAACGGTGTGCCTGCTAACATCAGCGTGGTACGCTCGCTGCAAAATTCACTGGCGCGGCGTATGGCAATGACGGCAGGGAAACGGCGTGAACTGCACCAACTCGAGGAAGATCTGGCCGAGCTTGAGCACACCGAGCCAGCGCAATTGCTGGAAGAAGATCGGTTGCGCCACGAAATTGCGGCACTGCGCGAGAAGATTGCGCGCGTGCCCTTTATCGATACTTTTGACCTGCGTTTCAAGAACTATGAACGCCGGGCCGAGCCATCCAGTCAGGCCGTGATGTTTTGCCTGATGGACGTTTCCGGCTCGATGGATCAGTCCACTAAGGACATGGCGAAACGTTTTTATATTCTGCTCTATCTGTTTTTAAGTCGGAATTATAAGAACGTGGATGTGGTTTACATTCGCCACCATACCCAAGCCAAAGAGGTCGATGAAGAAGAGTTTTTCTACTCTCAGGAGACCGGCGGCACCATTGTGTCCAGCGCATTGAAGCTGATGGAGGAAGTGGTTAAAGCGCGCTATAACCCGTCACAGTGGAATATTTATGCGGCACAAGCCTCCGATGGCGATAACTGGGCCGATGACTCACCGCTGTGTCACGATATTCTGGCTAACCAGCTGTTGCCTTTTGTGCGTTACTACAGCTACATCGAAATCACACGTCGCTCACACCAAACCCTGTGGCGAGAGTATGAAGCACTGCGTGATGCCTACCCCAATTTTGCTATGCAGCATATTCGCGATCAGGACGATATTTATCCGGTATTTCGCGAATTGTTCCGCAAGCAAACCGTTAACGGATAATCGCCCAACCTTCCGCCAGCCTTCGCGCTGGCGGAAACCAGCCCGAATCAATTCGCGTCAAAGCGCGGCGGAGATTCTGGCAAGGTCGAATCTCCTTCACCCAGTGCACGTTGAAGCATTACCGTGTCCAGCCAGCGCCCGTGTTTTAACCCTACGCTTGCCAGCGTTCCCACCAGTGAGAAACCGGCCTGACGGTGTAAACGCAGCGATCCCTCGTTTTCACTGTTACCCACAACTGCAATCAGTTGGCGGAAGCCGTGTTGTTCTGCCCACTCAATAGCGTAAGCCAGCAGCGCTTTCCCGACGCCCTGCTGCTGATACTGCGGATCAACATAGATCGAATCTTCAAGCGTATACTGGTAGGCTCGGCGCTCACGGTAGCGAGACAGATAACAATACCCTGCTACACCGCCGTTTTTGATGGCCACAAACCAGGGAAGACCGGCATCGTAGCTCTTCTTCAACCGGGCGCGCATCTCGTTGATATCCGGTGGCTCTGTTTCAAACGATGCGGTGCCATGAATAACGTGATAGGCATAAATTTTCTGGATAGCGCTGATATGTTGTTCTTCTGCTGCAATAATGTTCACGGTTTTACTCCCAAAATAAACCGAACACAGGCTACGTGAAATCCGCCAAGGCTGATACCCACCTACGCTTATAAACCGTATAAGGAAAATGAAGGATGGGACAGTTCAACCTCGACCAACTGGTCACCTATAAACGTGTCATACAGCGTGGAAGTTTCACCTCAGCCGCCGCCGCACTGGGTGTTTCTCAGCCTGCGGTCAGCCTGAAAATACGGCAATTGGAACTGGCACTTCACGTGCGACTGGTTGAACGGACGGGTCGGGGTGTCCGTCCAACTGCCGCAGGGCTGGCACTGCTTGATCACTGTGAGAACATTGAGAATGCCGTCAATGCAGCCATGCAGGCCATCGCGCAGCACCAGCATGACATCAGCGGAAATGTAGTCATAGGTACCGGCGCGACGGCCTGCATCCATTTACTGCCAACACTACTGTGCCAGCTCCAGAAAGCACATCCGCGTTTGTCTATCGGCGTCAGAACCGGAAACACGCAGGATATCGTCAGAGCAGTGGAAGAAAACAGCATTGATATGGGGTTGGTTACGTTGCCCGTTAATGGCCGAAGCCTGAGTGTTACGCCTGTAATGAAAGATGAATTTATCGCGATCGCTCAGGCAAACAGCATCGGTGGCACATCGACCTTCACGCCCACAATATTAGCTGATAAGCCGTGGATCGCTTTTGAGACCGGCAGCAATACCCGACAACTTATTGATGGCTGGTTTCACGCAGACGGCAAGACAGCCACCCCCACAATGGCACTAGGAAGCATTGAAGCCATCAAAAGGATGGTCAGTGCAGGGTTAGGTTACAGCATTGTACCCAGCATGTCAGTGATGACGCCTGCCGATAAGGTGGGCCTGGATGTCTATCAACTGGAGCCGACGCTGCATCGCGTGCTGGGCATCGTGATGCGGCAAGATAAAGTCATTAATCGCAGTATGGCAAAAGTGCTTGAACGCATCCATACCCTGACAGACAGCGGTGTTACGCCATTTTGAGTTGAACACTTGCACACGAAATGTTATGTTATATCATAACTTATGATACATTATAACATTGCATTACTGTGTAACAGGAACTCCCCGGCATGGCGCTGCTTACCGTCGATAACCTCACCCTCACGCTTAACGGGTTGATAAAACTCGACAACATCAGTTTTTCTCTGCATCCCGGCGAGCGTGTCGCACTTCTCGGGGCATCGGGTTCTGGAAAATCGCTCACTGCACGCGCCTTGTTAGGGCTCCCCCTTGCAGGCTCGACGATAAGTGGCAACATCCATTTTTCTGGGCAAAACAGATTAACGCAGCAACCGCGCATTGCCGCCATTTTCCAAGATACCTCGGCCGCGCTGCATCCTCTGATCGGCGTCGGCAAGCAATTGGTACTGGTGTTGCGTGCTAACGGCGCAACATCTACGCGCGCCGCGTGGGAGGCAGGACTCGCGTTACTGGCTAGCGTAGGATTTTCTCAGCCAGAACACATCGCCCATCGCTATTCCGGTGAGCTTTCTGGCGGGCAACGTCAGCGGGTCTGTATCGCGCTGGCACTCGCCAGCCAAAGCGCGCTGCTGATTGCCGATGAACCCACCACCGCACTGGACGTCATCACCCAGGCTCAGGTGCTACAGGCGCTAAAAACCTATGCCCATGCACCTGAACGTGCTTTGCTGTTTATCACCCACGATATCGCCGTAGCCGCTGCGCTTTGCCAGCGGGCGTTGATTTTGTCCGATGGCAAGATCGTTGAACAAGGCACAATCGATGCGCTGCTTCGTCACCCGCAGCATCCCTACACCGTCGCATTGATGACAGCTGCACGGCAACAGCGTCATCAGGTATCTCAGAACGCGTTAGCGCTGGCGGGGTAACGTAAGATGTCTGCTTCTGCCTTACACGCTGCCACTGCGCCGCCTTTTCTGGCAGTGCATCGGGTAACCCATCGATATCCGCTGCCGGGCACACGCTTCTGGCAAGTCGCACAGTATCATTGCGCCCTAAGTGAAGTGACGCTGTCACTCAATAAAGGTGAATATGTGGGACTAGTGGGAGCATCGGGTGCCGGAAAATCAACGCTGCTGAAGATTTTATTGGGATTAGAAACGCCAGATTCAGGCACTGTGAGCTGTCAGGGCCGTGGCGTTGTTCCAGCGTCCACCGCTGCACTGCGCTGGTATCGCCGGTTGGTACAGTATGTTCCCCAAGATCCCGCCTCCACGCTGGCACCCCATAAAACGGTGGCACAGTCGATTGCCGAGCCACTGCATTTTTTAGGCCACGGCGCACCGTCGATGTCGGCATTGCAACGCACCCTTGACGATGTCGCCTTGCCCGCATCACTGCTGCACCAACGCGTGGGAACACTTTCCGGTGGTCAAGCGCAGCGGGTAGCCATTGCGCGCGCCCTGGCCTTGCGACCGGTTTTCCTGATTGCTGATGAGCCGGTGAGCGGCTTAGATTTGCCGTTACGCGAGCAGATAACGGCGTTATTTCACCGACTTGCCCAGCACTACGATATGGGACTGCTGCTGGTCTCCCATGATATCTCCACCGTGGCGACGCTGTGCCAACGCGTATTGGTCATGCATGAGGGGCAGATTGTCGAGGACAGGCCGTGTCACGCGCTGCTCTCCACGCCTGCCCATCCGCATACGCGGGCTCTGCTGGCAGCCATCCCAACACTCCCTGATTGTTATTGCTAATTTATCCCTGAAAGGATGCTGTTATGTCGTTAGTCTATCGCCACATTTTCCCTTTAGCGCTGGTCATTGGCAGTGCCGGGCTTACTGGCTGCTTTGGCAGCGAAGAGACAACTATGCCGAAAGCCGCCAGCGATCGCATTCGCATCGCGATGCTGCAACCTCCCCGTGCGGGTCTGACCCCGCTCAGCGATGACGCCTTCAAGCTTTCGCGCTGGGGCACCAGCGAAACGCTGATCGTGCTGGATGAGAACGGTGACGCACAACCGGCGTTGGCGACGGCCTGGCAGTCGATAAACGACACCACCTGGCGCTTCACGCTGCGCCCCGAGGTGCGTTTCCACGACGGTGAACGGCTGACACCGGACGTCGTGGTCAATGCGCTCAGCGCGGCGACGCGTGCCGCCCCCAAACCGCGTATTCTGGATGGCGTTACGCTACACATCAGCGCCGACGGCGACAACGCGGTGCGGGTGACCACCGCCACCCCCGATCCTCTGTTGCCCCAGCGGCTCTCCAGCCCACAACTGGCTATCCTCTCACCCAATGCATATCAGGAAGGCCGCGTTGAGCCGATCCGGCACGGCAGTGGCCCGTTTGTGTTAACTGCCGTTCAGGGCACTAGCCACGCGACGCTTGAGCGCTTTGATGGTTACTGGGGCACGCCTGCGCAGGCTTCAGGCCTTGATGTCGACTTCGTTCCCGATGGAACAGCCCGCGCCGCTGCGTTACGTAGCGGCAGCGCGGATATTGTGGAAGCCGTGCCGGTCGCGCAAGCCCCCTTGATCGATCCCGCGCTGATCCATGAGGTCCCGATGCCGCGCACCAATACCCTGTATCTCAACACCCGCATCGGCCCACTGCGTGATGCCGGACTGCGTGCTGCGGTACGCGATGCCGTTCAGCGGGAGGTGCTGGTAAAGAACGTGTATGAGAATCGCGCAGATATCGCCCAGGGCTTGCTCGGCCCGGCACTGCGTTGGGCAGCGCCGCTTCGCCAAGCGGTAGACCAGCCGATCCCCGCACGCCATCCGCAGGGAGCGGTTATCAAACTGGCGACCTTTAGCGATCGCGCTGAACTGCCGGAAGTGGCCGTTTATCTGGCACAGCAGTTAACCGCAGCCGGGTTTACCGTGCAGCAAGAAGTGCGTGAATACGCCCAGATTGAAGCCGATGCGTTAGCCGGAAAGTTCGATGCCTTTATCCTGTCGCGCGCCACGGTGCTGGATTCCGGCGATCCGGTGGCTTATCTCTACAGCGATTTCAGTTGCAAAGGGTCGTTTAACCTCTCACAGCTGTGCGATCCTGCTGTCGATGAGGCGTTGCTCACCGCTGCCGCTATCCCCGCCGGGGAGGCGCGGCGTAAGGCTATTATGGCAGCCGAACAGCGTATTCTCACCACGGATGCAGCTATCCCCTTGCTGCACGAGCGGGTGATTCAAGGTGAGGCCAGCGGTGTACGTCAGGCAGCACGCGATCCGCGTGAACGGATGCTGGTTACATCACAAACACACATCACCGGGCAGATGCACCAACCATGATCGCCTCTCCCTTACGCTTCGGAGCGGTTATCACGCCTCTGGTATCCCGTGCCGTAAGCGCCTTTGCCGTCATCGCGCTTATTGGCCTGTTGCCGTGGCTTTCCGGCAGCGATCCGGCTCTGAGCATACTGCGCGCCAAATCCGCCGAACAAGAGGCAACCCCCGAGGCGTTGCAGGCTATTCGTAGCCAACTCGGTCTCGACCAAGGCCCGATAGCACTATTGTTGCGGTGGTGGCGCGGTATATTACAGGGGGATGCCGGGCACTCCTGGATCTCTGGCAAGCCGGTATTGCCCGCCATGTTAGACGCGGCCGGCGTATCGTTGACACTGATGGGGGCAGCATTAATCCTGGCAATACTGGTTGCTACGTTGCTGTGCGTATCCACGCTGCGCAATGGGCTGCGTGGCGCGGCGGATAGCAGCCACGGAGCTTGGGCGATGGCGTTCACTACTCTGCCAGAATATTTGCTGGCATCCCTGTTGCTGATGGTTGGGGCGATCTGGCTGCCGTTGTTTCCGCCGTATGGCTGGCACGGCGTACAACACCTGGTACTGCCTGCGCTGGCGTTGGGGCTGCCCGCAGGGGGATTACTGGCGCGCTTGCTGGCGGATGCACTGCGCAGCACGTTTGCCGAGCCGTGGCTTATCACGTGGCGCGTGGCGGGCGTGAGCCCATTTGATTGTGCCATCGCGGTTCTGCGGCGCGCACTGCCTGCATTACTGCCACAGATTGGCTTAATCACCGTTGGGCTGACAGGGGGGGCCGTGGCGGTAGAAAAGATCTTTGCTATCCCCGGTTTGGGCCGCGCCACGCTTGGTGCTTCAGCCGCACAAGATCTGCCCGCCCTGCAATGCGGCGTTCTGCTGTTACTGTTGATTGCAACGGTGAGCGGCACCCTTGGCAACCTGCTACGTCAGTTGATACTGGGGCGTGCGCTACGCAGTGGCTCCTTGTCCGCCCCAACCATCAGCCCGACGATGCGGTCGCACTATGCCTTCCCGACAACGATTGCCGTGGCGTTGGTACTGCTGATTGCGGTCGGACTGACCCGCGATCCGCTGGCCTCTGATTTTCTGCGCTTGCAACCTCCGAGCCTCGCGTTGCCGTTGGGCGCGGATGCCACCGGGCGCGATTTACTGGCACGCGTGGCGCACGGTGCGTTTGCCACGCTCATCACCGCCGCCGGCGTCAGCGTTGCCTGTTTGCTTGTCGGTATTGTGTTTGGACTTTTCCCGCGCCTGTTTATCGGTCCGATGGAGATAGCCAATGCGCTGCCGCCCATGATGGCGGGCCTTATCGTTGTCGCCCTGACCGGGCCCTCTACCTATGGTGCGGCACTGGCGGTGATGTTGGTGAGTTGGGCACCGCTTGCGGCGCATACTGCCGCTCTGGTTGAGGAGATCCTTACACGCCCCTACGTGCGCATCACCCCTCTGCTTGGCGTCGGGCCTTGGCATCGTTTCACGGGCTATGTATTGCCTGCATTGATTGGCCCGGTCACGCGTCACGCCTTGGTGCGTTTTCCCGGTGTCACACTGGCATTGACGGCATTAGGTTTTCTCGGGTTGGGGCAACAACCGCCGTACCCTGAATGGGGACGGATTGTCGCTGAAGGCATGCCTTATATTGAGCGCGCGCCCTGGGCGGTACTGGCTCCTGTTATCACACTGATGCTACTGGCCATGCTGGCGGTCTCATTGGGGCAAATGACTTTTGGTGTGAAGAAGAAAAAGTGACAGCGTCACTTAAAATAATAGACCAGACTCTCTGCCCCGGATCGCCATAAAAAACCAAGAAACGCTTCTGGCATGGTAAAGCACGTTGGTTCTAGCGTACCATTCGCTACAGTGTGGTTATGCAACCCGCCTTACCTGACGATGACCAAAGGCAAGCACTACGTTATTCATTCACTTACCAGGGAACGGAATTCACCTTGCTATGACCATACAAAGATTCGTGCTGTTGTTGTTTATGCTCGTACTGCTCGGCCCATTAGCCATCGACCTTTACCTTCCGGTGATCCCTGCCATCTCACACGGTCTGAACAGCGATAACGCGACCATTCAATCCACCATTTCGTTGTTTATCATGATCATGGGATGGGGGCAACTGGTGGCGGGTCCGCTGGTTGACCGCGTAGGACGCCGCCCAATGGCCCTGATCGGGATCGTGATTTACATTGTGGGGGCCATCACGGCAGCACTGGCGACCAATGGGACAGTGTTTATTGCCTCCCGCGTACTGCAAAGCGTTGCCGTGTGTTGCACTGCCGTGGTGGTGTTTAGCGCGGTGCGTGACCGGTTGAACGGTGATGATGCTGCGCGCACTTTTGGCTTTCTCAATGGCACTCTGAATATCGTGCCCGCGCTGGCCCCCTTTTTTGGCGGCTTGCTCTCCGCCGCGTTCGGCTGGCGCGCCTGTTTCTGGTTTTTGACGCTGTATGCCAGCCTGGTTCTGTTTATTGCCCTGCGCTATCTGCCCGAAACCCGCCCGGCAGGCACCCTGCGGCTGCCGGGTTTACCCATCAAACAATACGCGCGAATCCTTTTTACCCCTCGCTTCATCGGCTTTGCTGGCTGCAATGCGGGCATTATGGGGATGGCCCTGACCTACCTGACCGTGGCATCCGTGGTTTTAATGGTACATGGCGGTTTGTCACCATTGCAGTTCTCATTGGTGTTCGGCGCAAACGGCTTTTGGGTGATGGCAATGAGCCTGCTGGCAACGCGCGCGATCGTGAAAATTGGCCGCCCTGCTTGCCTGACGCTCAGCGTGATATTGATGGGTATCGGTTTTTTGTTACTGTGCGCCATTATTCTATGCTTGCCCGAGGCGCTACAGGTGCGTTGGTGGATCTTTATGGCTCCGGTGGTGGTAGCATTTGCTGGCCTGGCGTTTGCCATCGGCCCAGCCACCAGCTATGCACTGGAACCTTATGCGAATGAAGCGGGTACAGCATCGGCGCTGGTAGGATTCGTGCAGATGGCAGGCGGTGCGTGTGTTGGGCTGGCGGTGATGGCGCTCCCCCTCTCACCACAGAGCACGCTGGCACTTGCCATGCTGTGTGCCACGCTGTTGGCGCTGCGCGCCCAGCGTTTAAGTGCAAAGGCGCGCGGCACGATTACGGCGCTCAGTTGATCTCGTGCTCGAATTTACGCGCTGGCGTAACGAAATATCGATAAATCGTCGTGGGCAATGTCAGGCGTCTTGCCGGAAATGATATCCGCCAACAGTTGCCCTGAACCGCATGCCATCGTCCAGCCCAACGTACCGTGTCCGGTATTGAGATAAAGATTGGCGAGAGGGGAACGACCCACCAGCGGCGTACCATCCGGTGTCATCGGACGCAGCCCGGTCCAGAACGTCGCCTGCTCTACCGGCCCAGCGTCAGGATAAAGATCGCGTACCACCATTTCCAACGTTTCACGGCGTTTAGGGTTAAGGGCCGTGTCAAAACCAACAATTTCTGCCATGCCCCCGACACGAATACGGCGATCGAAGCGCGTCACGGCCACTTTGTACGTCTCATCAAGCACCGTTGAAACCGGTGCAGCGGCTTCGTTGGCAAGCGGCAGCGTGAGTGAATAGCCTTTCAAGGGATAGACCGGCAGGTGCATCCACTGACGTACCAGCGCCGTCGAGTAGGAGCCGCAGGCCACCACATAGGCATCAGCAGTGACTGTTTTCCCATTACACCGCACCTCAGTGACACGATCGCCCTCCACCTGCACGTGTTCGACAGATTCACCAAAGCGAAAAACCACACCTGCCGCCTGCGCCATTTCAGCCAAGCGCTGAGTAAACAGTTGGCAGTCGCCCGTTTCATCATGGGGCAAACGCAGCCCGCCGCTGAGCTTATGCGCCACCGCGGCAAGCGCAGGCTCTACCGTCGCCAGCTCCTGCGAGGTCAACAACTGGTACGGCACGCCAGCATCGCGTAATACTGCAATGTCCCGACTGGCATTGTCATATTGCTGCTCGCTGCGAAACAGTTGCAGCGTCCCGCCTTGACGCCCTTCGTACTGAATCGACGTGCTCGCGCGCAATGCCTGCAAACAGTCACGGCTGTATTCTGCCAAGCGCACCATACGCGCCTTATTGACCTGATAATGCGCGGAATCGCAGTTCATCAACATCTGCCACATCCAACGTAACTGCTCGCTAGAACAATCGGGCCGGATAGCTAACGGCGCATGGCGTTGGAACAACCACTTTATGGCTTTTAAGGGTATGCCGGGCGCAGCCCAAGGCGCGGAATAACCGGGGGAAATTTGCCCTGCATTGCCCGCACTGGTTTCCAGCGCCGGTGCAGGTTGTCGGTCAACAACCGTGACTTCATGCCCTGCCTGACACAAATACCACGCCGTGCTGACGCCAATAACACCACTGCCTAAAATGACAACCCGCATGTTGACTTATCTCCGTGATAACTCGCCGTTTGCGGCGCAATATGCTGCCTGAATCGCCACTACCCAAAATAAAAAGCTAATGTAACACGGGATTTACCGTTGTCACGCTTGGCTAACATACTATTTATCTATTATTACGCGGGTGAAGTACCGTTTTATGCTGCTGTTTTCACCGCAATCTTTTCTGCCAAACACCGGTTTTAACGGCACTTTTATCAGAGTGAGCTACGATTAATAGAGTCTGCACGAAAGCGTGTAGAGGGCACTGTGGGGGGCGCGCTGATGGTGACAAAAACAAAGACTCGAGTACCGCAAGCTGAGACACGTTTGAATGATGGACCAGACTGGACGTTCGATTTGCTGCAAAGCTATCTTGAGGAGATTGATCGGGTGGCGAAACATTATCGCCTTGAAACCTATCCGCATCAAATCGAGGTGATCACTTCTGAGCAAATGATGGATGCCTATTCAAGCATCGGCATGCCCATCAATTATTCCCATTGGTCGTTTGGTAAGCGATTTATCGAAACCGAACAGCGCTACAAGCACGGTCAGCAAGGGTTGGCCTATGAGATTGTTATCAACTCCGATCCCTGTATCGCTTATCTGATGGAAGAAAACACCATTACCATGCAAGCCTTAGTGATGGCGCACGCCTGTTATGGCCACAACTCGTTTTTTAAAGGTAACTATTTGTTTCGAAGTTGGACCGATGCAGGCTCCATCGTTGACTACCTGATTTTTGCCCGTCAATACATCGCCCAATGCGAAGAGCGTTATGGTGTAGAAGAGGTCGAACAACTGCTTGATTCCTGCCATGCGCTGATGAATTACGGTGTCGATCGCTACAAACGTCCGCAAAAGATTTCACTGGAAGAAGAAAAACTGCGTCAGAAAAGTCGTGAGGCCTATTTGCAAAGTCAGGTCAACGAGCTGTGGCGCACCCTGCCACGCCGCGATCCCGAAGTGTCGCTCGAAGCGACGCGCCGCTTCCCTCGCGAACCGCAGGAGAACATTCTCTATTTTATGGAGAAGAATGCACCGTTGCTGGAACCCTGGCAGCGCGAAGTGCTACGAATTGTGCGTAAGGTCAGCCAATATTTTTACCCACAAAAACAGACTCAGGTCATGAATGAGGGCTGGGCAACGTTTTGGCACTACACCATCCTCAATCATCTCTACGACGAAGGGAAAGTGACCGAGCGGTTTATGATGGAGTTCCTGCACAGCCACACCAATGTGGTCTATCAGCCGCCGTACAACAGCCCTTATTACAATGGCATTAACCCTTATGCGCTCGGGTTCGCTATGTTTCAGGACATCAAGCGTATTTGCCAGGCACCAACGGAGGAGGACCGCTACTGGTTCCCTGATATCGCGGGCAAAGACTGGCTGGAAACCCTGCATTTCGCCATGCAGAACTTCAAGGATGAAAGCTTTATCAGCCAGTTTTTGTCACCCAAAGTGATGCGCGATTTCCGGCTGTTTACCGTGCTGGATGATGACCATAACAATTATCTGGAAATCGCCGCGATCCACGATGAGGAAGGCTACCGGATGATCCGCCAGGAACTGTCCGCACAGTACAACCTCAGCAATCAGGAGCCCAATATTCAGGTCTGGAATGTGGATTTGCGCGGTAACCGCTCGCTGACGCTACGCTATGTTCCTCACCATCGCGCACCGCTCGACAAGAGCAGCCACGATGTGATGAAACACGTACACCGGCTGTGGGGATTTGATGTTTATCTGGAGCAACAGAACGCAGATGGCAGCGTAGAGTTGGTTGAACGCTGTCCACCGCGTAATCCAGGGGTCAACTAAAGCCTATGCCACGTGTCGCGCTCACACAGTGCGCGGCACGTGACGGCATGAATTAGCGACGAACCTCAGCAATATCGCGCGGGATCTGGTTTTGCATGCTGTGCCAGATAGCACCGCTCTCTTTCCCGTAGGTACGCACGGCATCCATTACGCGCTCGTGTTGCCCTTCTTTCGCGATAGTTTCCAAACGAGCATAAAAATCGATAGCCAGCTTACGCGCATCCAGGTTGGAGAAGTAGTAACGTCCAACCCGCATATACAGCCCTTTCAGCCCGTTAAGAATCAATCCATAGATCGGGTTGCCTGACACAAACGCCAATCCGCGGAAAATCGCATAATCAAGTTGAGCAAAGGCATCGGCATTGTCTTCGACACTGGCACGCTGTATTAATACTTCCTGACTCTTATCAGGGTGTTGACGCAGGGCGGTACGAATAAAGATCGCAGCAATGTTGGTGCGTACAGCCAGCAGATTATCGATCAGTTGCGGCACGCTGTCGTGATCGAGCCGTGCCAGCGTCTCCAGGATATTCAGCCCAGATGTTTCCCAAAAATTATTGATTTTCGTGGGTTTACCATGCTGAATCGTCAGCCAGCCATCACGTGCCAGGCGCTGTAGCACCTCGCGCAACGTGGTACGGGTTACCCCGATCAGTTCTGATAACTCACGTTCCGCAGGTAAGATAGAACCGGGAGGAAAACGATTATTCCAAATGCTTTCGATAATATATTCTTCCGCGAATCCAGCAGGACTTTGCGCCTTGATAACCATGTGTGTGATGTTCCATTACGATATAAAAGCGGACTCATCATACCAGAGCAGCCCGTCATCACATAGCGTGGCAGGGGGACAAAAACAGAATTCCGCTAGAAACTGTGACACTTCACAAGCTGATTTATTTAAAAGTCATCGCATTGCGCTTAGTATTGATCAGTTCGTTTGCCGTCAGTGAACGGTAAACCAGATTTCACACCGTTAAACAATAAGGGAACCGCAAAGAAAATGACGGACATGTCGATAAGACGCACACTGCAAAATAATTTTCTGGGACAATGCCCCGGCTGGTATAAATTAACCTTGCTGGGTTTCCTCATCCTCAATCCTTTGGTGTTTTTTTGGGTCAGCCCTTTTTTAGCGGGCTGGTTCCTGGTTGCCGAGTTTATTTTTACGCTAGGCATGGCCTTGAAATGCTACCCACTTCAGCCCGGCGGCCTACTGGCGCTGCAAGCGGTGTTTATCGGCATGACGAGTCCAGAGCAGATCTGGCATGAGGTTTCTCGCAATATTCCCGTCATCACGCTGTTGATGTTTATGGTTGCGGGCATCTATTTTATGAAGCCGCTACTGCTGTTCGTGTTCACGCGGCTGTTGCTGCGCATTCGTTCCAAGACGGTGCTTTCACTCGCCTTCTGCCTGGCGGCAGCATTTCTGTCGGCTTTTCTGGATGCCTTGACCGTCATCGCCGTGGTGATTGGCGTCGCCACCGGGTTTTACGATATTTACCACCGGTACATCACCGGGCTGGATCAGCATACTGAGGCCATTACCGCTGAACATGCGCAGACATTGGAACAATTTCGCGCCTTTCTGCGCAGTTTGTTGATGCACGCGGGCGTGGGCACGGCCCTCGGCGGCGTGATGACCATGGTCGGTGAACCACAAAACCTGATTATTGCCAAAACCGCCGGCTGGGATTTCGTCAGCTTTTTCTTGCGCATGGCAGCGGTTACCGTCCCGGTATTCATAGGTGGTATCGCTACCTGTATTCTGGTAGAACGCCTCAAAATTTGCGGCTACGGTGCCACACTGCCGGACACCGTGCGTCAGGTGCTGGAGGATTACGAACGTAAGACCAGCGCGGAACGGGCACCGCAGGAACGCATGATGCTATGGATTCAGGGCGTTATTGGCATCTGGCTGATTGCGGCTCTGGCGTTGCACTTGGCGGAAGTCGGTTTAATCGGACTGAGCGTGATTATTCTGGTTACCTCATTTTGCGGCATCACCCAGGAGCACGCCATTGGCAAAGCCTTTCAGGATGCCATGCCCTTTACCGCACTGCTTACCGTGTTCTTCGCTATCGTTGCGGTGATTATCGATCAGCAACTGTTTACACCGCTGATTCAGTTGGTGCTTCAGGGCTCAGCACAAGATCAGCTTACGTTGTTTTATCTGTTTAACGGCCTGCTCTCTTCTATTTCCGACAATGTGTTCGTCGGTTCTATTTATATCAACGAGGCGCATCAGGCCCTTGTACAAGGCCGCATCTCACACGCGCAGTTTGAGCTGTTGGCGGTAGCGATCAATACCGGTACTAACCTGCCTTCAGTCGCAACGCCCAACGGGCAGGCCGCCTTTCTCTTTTTGCTGACCTCGGCCCTGGCCCCGCTCATTCGACTTTCTTATGGCAGAATGGTGATTATGGCACTGCCCTACACGATAGTCATGACGCTGGTAGGCTGGGTGTGCGTTGCCTTCGCGTTAGTGCCTGCAACAGAACTGCTTACTGAATGGCAGTGGATTGCGCTACCAAAACTGTAAACACAGACGCATCGCTACGCACAACTATCGTGTATAGTGAACGAGTTACAACGCTCAACCGTAGCGTGCGATGCGTCAAAGGATGGCAATCGCAAAAATGATATATAAAGAGTATCAAATAAATAGATTGTTACGTTTTGCTCAGTGAAATGATGGCGTCATTGCCTGTACCGTCTTTGCCGCCAAATCGATCATTTTTTTAGCATGGAATATTTGTTATGTTGCGATTTCTTAACCGCTGCTCACGTGGGCGCGGTGCCTGGCTGTTAATGGCTTTGACGGCGTTCGCCTTTGAATTGGTCGCGCTTTATTTTCAGCATGTCATGTTGCTCAAACCTTGTGTGCTCTGTATTTACCAGCGCAGCGCACTGTTCGGCGTGATGGGTGCCGGGTTGCTGGGGGCTATTGCACCCGCGACGCTGCTGCGCTATCCAGCCATTTTCCTGTGGATCTACAGTGCAGTCGAAGGATTAAAACTCGCCTGGGAGCACACCAATGTCATGCTGCATCCTTCACCGTTTGCCGTGTGTGACTTCTTTGTCAACTTCCCGTCATGGCTGCCGCTCGACAAATGGCTGCCCTCCGTGTTCGTTGCCTCCGGTGACTGTGCCGAGCGACAATGGCAGTTCCTGTCACTGGTTATGCCGCAGTGGATGTTGGTGATTTTTGGTGCGTTTCTTGTGATGGGCGTACTGGTGCTGATTTCCCAGCCGTTCAAGCCTAAACGTCGCGACCTGTTTAGCCGTTAACCCTGTTGTTGCCAGATGGCTCAGGTCATCTGGCCCGACAACAGCGTAAGGCCTTGTCGGCCGTGCGCGATGTCAGTGGTGAAGCGAGGGGTCTAGCGAATACCTGAGATCTTTGCGAGATGCGTCCAACACCACAACGCGTACATGCCGATTGCAAATAAACCATATTTCATCGCGATCGTTTGCCAGTATGTAATAGGCATCTGAAGTTTCAGAAGGATTAAAACACCCCAGCACACGGTACGCCGTCCCCGCCGAAAATCCGCTTTGCAGCGGCAGCGGTCGAGGGCCGTTGTCTAACTCCTGAATTCGTAAATATAACCCTTGCTCTAACCAAAGCATCACGCCTCACTTACCGTTAATGACATAACCTAAAAATGTAGTTAACGCCCGCGCATAACAGCAAGTTTGTCAGGATAAATTAACGCTACACTGGCGATATTACCGCGCACAGTCGGATTGATGCAGGTTAGGCAAACGAAACTTTCAAATTCGAATTTAAATTTGTTGAAAATTTTTCAGGAAAGTATCATCTGGCAGCGAGTGGAATTGACATATTAATTAGAACGTCCAATCCATTTTCAATATACGATCGGTGGGTAAGACGTGGTTGGGAACCGATTTATCAAGACCACAATAAAGACGTTGAATTGTCCGTATCGATATATACACTTTGTGAAAATTTTAAATCGGATCCACCACAATACTTACCGCGCCCACTCCGGTTTATTCAGGATATGGTCCTGCCAATCGACAACCTCGGTTTCACGCACCGCAATGTGCCGCACGGAGATACGTTCACTGTGCATCAGCGCTTTGTTGCCCGCTCGCAGCGGATGCCAGCCGGGCAGATCTTTTCCTTCGTGGATCAGGCGATACGCACAGGTCGCTGGCAACCAATCGAAAGAGAGCAGGTTTTCGCGCGTCAGTTTGATGCAATCCGGCTCATACTCAAATCGCCGTTCATAGTTACGGCATTGGCAGGTTTTGATGTTTAACTGATTACAGGCAACGTTGGTGAAGTAGAGTTCTTCCGTATCTTCATCAATGAGTTTATGCAAACAACACTGACCACAGCCATCACATAGGGACTCCCACTCGTGATCGGACATTTCAGACAAGGTTTTTTGCTGCCAAAAATTGCGTTCGCTCATGCACAGTATCTCATCAATCTTTATATTATCTGGCAACGCACAAACGCCCCGCCAACCACACCTGCAACGTGCAGGAGGGGTATAACGGATTTAGCGAGGTGAAGCAAGTGCTTTACCCGTTCCCATTGGGAACGGGTCGGAGAAAGATCAGATGATCCGCGTGGAGAGACTGCGATCGTTGATAGTAATGGTCAGCATATCGCCAGACACAATCGGGCCAACGCCTGCCGGGGTTCCGGTCAGGATCACATCCCCCGCGCGCAGGGTGAAAAAGCGGCTCATATAAGCAATCAATGGCAGAATCGGCGTGATCATATCGCGCGTGTTGCCCTGTTGGCGGATTTCATCATTCACTTTCACGCCTAAATCCGTTTGTTGCGGATCGCCAAACTCGGCGACGGGAATAAACCCGGAAATAGGGCAAGCGCCATCAAACCCTTTGGCCTTTTCCCAAGGACGACCGGCTTTTTTGCACTCGGACTGAATGTCACGCAGCGTCAAATCCAGTGCAACGCCATAACCCGCAATGGCACGCGCCACGCGCTCTTCATTGGCCTGCTTAAGCGGCGTGCCAATCAGCACCGCCAGTTCAACTTCGTGATGCACCGAACCCAGGTTTTTCGGAATAGCCACCGGTTGGCGCAGATCGCACAGTGCGCTCTCAGGTTTGATAAATAGCACGGGTTCAGGGGCGACCGAGTTTCCCATTTCTTTGATGTGGTCTGCATAGTTACTGCCGACGCAAACCACTTTATTTACCGGGAAATCGAGCAGTGCGCCCTGCCAGTCTCTGTGTTGGTACATGGATATCTCCTGCCCTGTCAGTTGAAAATCACGCTCAGATACCCAGTACATTAGGTAAACCGGTGGGTATCCATTTACGTCAGGGGTTTATTTATACGTCTCTGCGCCGATAAAACAAGCCTGTAGACAGTAATGCGGAAAAATTTAAGTAAAGAAGTCAACGCCAGATCATACTTTTTAAGCGCCGTTACGCATCAACACGACGCCTGGTTTACGCAATTAGTAAGGAAAAATGGTTAAGAAAAAACCGAATTTGTTACCCTAAACACAGCACCACGTTATTTGCTGACGTTGTAATGGCCGGATAACAAATTCTCCGGAGGCGGCGGCATTTGCAGATAAAAGCCCTCTTCTTTGAGCGCCTGCTTTACTTTTTCAATGTCGGCTGATGCTAATTTCTTGCTGCCATCAAGCGGTAATAGCATCACCAACTGCGGTGTGCCAAAGCTTTTCATCAGCGCTTCCGGTACGCGGGAAAAATCGTCTTTTTTATCAACATAGAGATAGGTTTGATCGCGTTTGGCGCTTCGATAGATCACACAAAACATTTTTTTACTCGATTAGATGGGAATGTCATCTTGCCTGTATATAATTGTGACTATAACATGCTTACAGCACTCTGGAATATCATGTTGCCATGCAAATCCAGGGATTTAACAGGCTGAAACTGAGTCAGGATAGATGTCACAAACGCCAATTGAGTTAAAAGGCAGCAATTTTACCTTATCGGTTGTTCATTTGTATGAGTCGCAACCCGAGGTAATTATTAAAGCATTACAGGAAAAGATCGAGCAGGCTCCCGCATTTTTAAAAAATGCGCCTGTGGTTATTAATGTTGCCGCCCTGACGGATGAAATAGACTGGTTATCTATCCAGCACGCTATTATTTCTACGGGGTTACACGTGGTGGGTGTGAGCGGTTGTCAGGACGAGGTACTTAAAAAAGCCATTATCAAGGCGGGATTGCCGCTGCTGAATGAAGGCAAGTCACCGCGTCGGGCACCTGAGCCTATTCCCGTTGCACCAGCAATCGCCAAAACCAAAGTGATTACCACACCGGTTCGTTCCGGTCAGCAGATTTATGCCAGAGAGGGTGACTTAATCGTACTGAGCAGCGTGAGCGCCGGTGCAGAAGTGATCGCCGATGGCAATATCCATATTTACGGCATGATGCGTGGGCGCGCGCTGGCGGGCGTCTCGGGTGATGTGCAGAGCCAAATATTCTGTACGCATCTTGCTGCCGAACTGGTATCCATCGCTGGGCGCTACTGGCTCAGTGATAAGATCCCTGCGGCCCATTTCGGGAAGGCCGTGCGTTTGAAGCTCGACCAACTCGCAAACGATTTAACCATACAACCTCTAGACTAAGCCCTTTAACAAGGAACTATTTATGGCACGCATTATTGTTGTTACATCGGGTAAAGGGGGCGTTGGCAAGACTACTTCAAGCGCGGCCATTGCTACCGGTTTAGCCCAGAAAGGTAAAAAGACGGTTGTTATCGACTTCGATATTGGTCTGCGTAACCTCGATCTCATCATGGGATGCGAGCGCCGTGTGGTCTACGATTTCGTCAATGTGATTCAAGGCGATGCCACGCTGAATCAGGCATTGATCAAAGACAAGCGTACGGAAAACCTTTATATCCTGCCTGCGTCACAAACCCGTGACAAAGATGCGCTAACGCACGAAGGCGTGGAAAAAGTGTTGGATACGCTGGCAGAAATGGAGTTTGATTTTATCATCTGTGACTCTCCGGCAGGGATTGAAACCGGTGCATTGATGGCGCTCTATTTTGCCGACGAAGCCGTTATTACTACTAACCCGGAAGTGTCGTCGGTACGCGACTCTGACCGCATTCTCGGTATCCTCGCATCCAAATCACGTCGGGCAGAACGCGGTCAGGATGCGATTAAAGAGCACCTGCTGCTCACCCGTTACAATCCAGGCCGCGTTAGCCGCGGTGATATGTTAAGCATGGAAGATGTACTGGAGATCCTTCGTATTCCGCTGGTTGGCGTTATCCCCGAAGATCAGTCCGTACTGCGTGCATCAAACCAGGGGGAACCGGTGATCCTTGATATCGCTTCTGACGCAGGCAAAGCCTACGCTGACACCGTCGATCGCTTGCTGGGTGAAGATCGTCCCTACCGATTCATTGAGGAAGAGAAAAAGAGTTTTCTTAAACGCCTTTTTGGGGGATAAATTATGGCCTTACTCGACTTCTTTCTGTCCCGCAAAAAAAACACCGCGAATATCGCCAAGGAGCGGCTGCAAATTATCGTTGCGGAACGCCGCCGTGGTGACAGTGAGCCACATTATTTGCCACAGTTAAAGCGGGATATCTTGGCGGTGATCTGTAAATACGTACAGATCGACCCGGAAATGGTGACAGTTCAGTTAGAGCAAAAAGGGGATGATATCTCCGTGCTTGAACTTAACGTCACCCTGCCAGAACCGGAAGAACCCGCTAAATGAGTCCAAGGAATTAAATAACCCCCGCACCATGTGGGGGTTATTCTGCTATTACCCTTCGCGAGTCAGTAACTCACGCAATGGGGCATCAAACAGATCGGCTCGCCAACCGTTCAACATTTCAGGTACCGTGCCTTCCTGCGCAAACAACTTCCAATGCCAATTCAACAGGCGGTTAATCTGACGCCGTGACGCCAGTAACTCAGCAGACAGTCCGCTACGCTCGCTCACCTGCGTCACCAGCGTTTTGATGTCTTTAAACACGCGCTTATAGCCCGGGTAATCGATCAGATTCACGATCGGCGCAGGATACTGGGATTCCGGCAGCGCATTGGCTTGGGCGACAATATCAAGCAGGGTTTTGCCGTGATAACGAATCTCCGGGCCGCTCAGCCCAAGCGCGCTCAACTCGCCCAACGAGGACGGCATGCAGCGCGCCACCTGAAGCAAATTTTCTTCCCGCACCACAAAGTTGACTGAACTGTCGCGCTGGCGCGCCAGGTTCAGACGCCACTGAGCAAGCAGTTGCAGGCAAGCCAGTTGCTTGCCACGCAGTTGCCAGGCGTTACCAAATTCACGATAGGCCAGTTCCGGCGCGAGGATATCCTGTTTACGCTGACACAGTAACCGGCACTCATCCAACGCCGCATCCAGCCATCCGGCTTCGCGCGTTTCGGCCACAATCTTCTCAGCCATTGGCAACAGATAGAAGACATCAGCAGCAGCATAGTCGCACTGTTTCTCAGTCAACGGACGCGCCAGCCAGTCGGTACGCGATTCGGTCTTATCCAGCGTCACACCTTGATAATCTGCCACTAATGCAGCAAATCCATATGACAAGGGCTTACCGAGAAAGGCAGCCAAAATCTGTGTGTCAATAAACGGATGCGGCAATACACCAAACGCATTAAGAAACACCTCAAGATCTTCACTGCTGGCGTGCAGGAACTTGGTCACCTGCGCATCCTGCAACAGCGCCACAAACGGCTGCCAGACGCTGATAGTGAGGGGATCAATCAGAGAGAGTGTTTCACCGTCAAAGAGTTGAATAAGGCCCAACTGCGGATAATAGGTGCGAGTGCGGACAAATTCGGTATCCAGCGCGACCTGACTGTGCTGACGCGCCTGCTGACAAACTTGTTCCAGGCCATTGTTGTCGCTGATTAACTGATAATTCAAAACGTGTTCTCTTGTTTTTTAACTGTCGGCTACTGCAAAAACAACGCCGGTATAACCGGCGTTGTTAACCTTTTGCTATGATAGCCTGTCCTGCTGCGATCTGGCAGACGTTTTATTGATAAATCAGGAAACCTTTGCGGCCCCCTCATCGGGTGACTTTTGTTTGCTATTGTCGGCACGCAACTCGCGACGCAGAATTTTTCCCACGTTGGATTTCGGCAATTCGTCCACAAACTCGACCAGTTTTGGCACTTTATAGGCGGTCAGATTACGGCGGCAATGGGTGATCAGCTCATCTTTACTCAGGCTGCTGTCACGGGCCACCACGTAGGCTTTTACCGCTTCACCACTCAGTTCGCTTTCGACACCGATCACCGCTGCCTCGGACACTTTTGGATGGCGCGCGATCACTTCTTCGATTTCTGTCGGATAAACGTTAAACCCGGATACTAAAATCATGTCTTTTTTGCGGTCAATCACGCGCAGAAACCCTTCTTCATCAGCCGTGACAATATCGCCAGTCGCCAGCCAGCCCTCTTTCAGCACCTCTTGCGTCGCGGCCGGTTGCCGCCAGTATCCCAGCATCACCTGCGGCCCTTTCACCCACAGTTCACCCGACTCGCCCAGCGCGACATCGTGCCCCTCATCATCCAGAATGCGCACATCAGTAGACGGTACCGGCAAACCGATGCTGCCGCTGTAGTGTTTTAAATCATAGGGGTTGCCCGCCACCAGCGGTGAGCTTTCCGTCAGGCCATAGCCTTCCAGCAGGTGTTTTCCCGTCAACTTTTCCCACCGCTCCGCCACGGATTGCTGCACCGAGGCGCCACCGCCCACCGACAAACGCAGCGTAGAAAAATCCAGTTCGTGGAAGGCCTTGTTATTCAGCAACGCGTTAAACAAGGTGTTAACGCCAGTGACCGCAGTAAACGGGTATTTACCGAGTTCTTTCACCACCGCCGGGATATCACGCGGATTAGTGATCAGCAGGTTCTGCCCACCCAGTTCAACAAACAACAGGCAGTTTACCGTGAGCGCAAAGATGTGGTAGAGCGGCAGCATGGTGACCACCAATTCATGTCGCTCTTGCAACACCGGACCGTAAGCGGCTTTCGCCTGTGCCAGATTCGCCTGCATATTGCGATGCGTCAGCATCGCCCCTTTCGACAACCCGGTGGTGCCGCCGGTGTATTGCAAAAATGCCAGATCGGCATTCACGATTTGTGGTTTGATGTACTGAAGACGCCGCCCTTGTTGCAGCGCACTGCGAAATGAGATGGCATCCGGCAGATGGTATTTTGGCACCAGACGCTTGATGTATTTAACCACAAAGTTGACCAGCGTCCCTTTCGCGGTGGAGAGCTGATCGCCCATGCGCGTCAGGATCACATGCTTAACGTCGGTGTTATACACCACTTTTTCCAGCGTGTGCGCAAAGTTGGAAACAATCACAATGGCGGTTGCGCCACTGTCTTTCAACTGGTGTTCCAGTTCGCGCGGGGTGTAAAGCGGATTGACGTTAACTACCACCAATCCGGCGCGCAAAATGCCAAACAACGCGACCGGGTATTGCAATAGATTCGGCATCATCAGTGCCACGCGATCGCCCTTTTGCAGTTGGAGTTGATTTTGCAAATAGGCGGCAAACGCGCGGCTACGCTCTTCCAGCTTGCGGAAGGTCATCACCTCGCCCATGTTAATAAACGCGGGCAGGTCGGCATAGCGGGAAACCGCACTTTCAAAAAGATCGACCAACGACGTATAGCTATCCGGATTAATGTCGGCGGGCACGTTTGCCGGATAACGCGTTAACCAGATTTTCTCCAAGGTATCACTCCCAAGGTATTTTTTTAGTGGCATGATGATTCCCCCACCGCTCGTTTAATTAACATTATTTTAACTCAGCTTACCAGTTACTGCTGAGACAATATCGAGGTTGAGAGTTTGATCACGCCTTATTGTTAACCATATGTATCAAAAAAATGAGGCGACCTGCGTCGCCTCGTTGTTCTCTGTTTTTCTAAAAGAGAGAAACCGTCATTTATTGCGTTATTGCGTCACGATGGTCTCGATACGTGCCGGGCCCCAATCATTGCCAAAACCCCAACCACGCCGGTAACGCCAATCCCATCCCCAGGGATCGGCCGCGCCAGGCGGCAGGACAACCTGCTGCGTTTCATTCCAGCGTTGATAACCCGTCGCATTGATAACCACAAAGCGATAAGGTCTGCTGCCTATCTGCCCTTGCTCCATTTCCGCTACCGACCCCACTACTGTCACCAGTCGGCCCTGAAAATCAAGGGGTTCAAGAAAACCTTTGACGTTGGCAATAAATCGCCCTTCCGAAACGCTCTCCAACTGGGGCCGCGCCCAGCGATCCAGCGGCATGCTGACAATCACCAGACGGGTTTTATCATTTTCGTTATGCACGGCGACAACGCGACCGCCGAGACGCGCTTCCTGGCCCAAGGCCATCTGCGGCATCACCGTGATTTGCGACAAACGGTCGTACGGTCTTTCCGAACGGCTCTGGATTGATTCAGGAATCGAGGAACAGCCTGCCAGCAACAATGCCAGCGCCGCAAACGTCACCTGCTTTGACCAATAAGAAATCGCCATAATACTGATCCCTTTGCCATTACCTACTCCTTAGAGTAGGCAGTAATGCAATAAGTTGCGCGGTTATCAGGTGCGACCGGGTAATTTTTTCCAGGTGACATTGTTGCGCAGATAGCGCGGCAAGGCATCGGCGACGGCGACCGCCTTACCCAACTGCCACTGATGGCAGGCCAGCGGCAGCATATCCTGCGCCTGCGGCAGCAGCATATCGCCCGGCGTCAGAGCGATCTCCGCGTGGGCAGCCAGCGTTGGATACGCCTCCCAGCCGGTTCCAACGGTCGCCCACTCACCGCGCAATAGCAGCGTGCGCTCCAATACCTGCTGTGGCGTCAGCACGGCTTCATGGTCATCGCCCTGCCAGTTACCGTCAACATCACGCTGATACTCGGCCCAATAGACCTCCCCCATGCGGGCGTCAATCGCCGCCAACACGCGCGTTGCCCCTGTGCGACGCCAGGCCCCCTGCGCCATCGTGGCGAGCGTGGAGATACCCAGCATCGGCAAATCTGCGCCTAACGCCAGCCCCTGAGCAATACCAATACCAATTCGCACACCGGTAAAACTGCCGGGACCTTGACCAAATGCCAGCGCATCCAAACTGTTCAACGCCACACCGGTTTCAGCCAGCACCTGTTGCACCATCGGCAACACGCGTTGGGTATGCTCACGGGGGCATACTTCATACAGGGAGAAAACTTGACCATCATTCCAGAGCGCAACGGAACAGGCTTCCGTCGCAGTATCGAGCGCTAAAATTCGCGTAGACATGCCGACCTCAGGCAGGGAAACAAAAATAACGCGGCGTAGCATAGCACACCGCGAACAGAATTACGCAGGGGCATCATTCGTCCCCGGAGCGGGAAAGAAAGCGTATCGCCTGTGCCAAATCGCGGGTGCGGGCAGCGGGCGGCAGGCTTTGCAGAAAGGTTTTGCCGTAAGGGCGCATCACCAAACGGTTATCGCAGATAACGATAACGCCGCGGTCGTCCACATCGCGAATCAAACGCCCCACCCCTTGTTTCAGGGTGATGACCGCATCGGGCAGTTGTACCTCGTCAAACGGATCGCCGCCGCGCAGGCGGCAATCTTCGATACGCGCTTTTAGCAGCGGGTCATCTGGCGAAGTAAACGGCAGTTTATCGATAATCACACAAGAGAGCGCATCACCGCGCACATCCACTCCTTCCCAGAAACTGCTGGTGGCAACCAGCAATGCATTCCCCGCAGAGACAAACTGCGCTAACAGTTGCGCCTTACTGGTTTCGCCCTGAAGCAACACCGGCAATGTCAGTGAGGCGCGGAATTCTGCGGCCAGATCGCGCATCATTTGGTGTGAGGTACACAACATAAAGCAACGCCCGCGATTCGCCTCAATGAGAGGACGCAACTGAGTGGCTAACCGTTGTGCCGCTCCCCGTTGCTGCAATTCTGGCAGAAAACGTGGCACGCAGAGCAGTGTCTGCTGCGCATAATCAAACGGGCTCGGCAGCAGCATGGATTGCGCATGGTCCAATCCCAGACGCTCGGTAAAATGCTCGACCCGGTCGTTAACCGACAGCGTCGCCGAGGTAAAGATCCAGGCGGCCTTCTTCTCTTGCATCAACTCACGAAAACGGTCCGCCACGGAGAGCGGCGTCAGCGCCAACACAAAATGCCGCGCATTGCATTCATACCAATAACTGTAACCGGCCTGTTGCACATCCTGTAGCCGTTTGAGACGGGCGCGATACAGGGTCGCACGCTCAAAAGCGGCATCCAGCAGCGCCGAGCGCCCGAGCGACAGTTTGGCAACGTCATAGCAGAGTTCAAGCGCATCATCGAGCAACAGCAACGCGCGTTGCAGTGAGGGTTGCGCTAACACATCACGTAGGTTGCCGCGAAAGCCGGGCTCACCCAGCGCCAGCCGAAAATCTTGTGTACTTTGCGATAAGCGATCGGCGGATTTTTGCAACTGGGCCGCATCGCGCACTTCGGTGCGATACGCGATAATGATATCCTTCGCCAGATCGAGCAGTTGACGGCTCGTAAGCTGCTGACCAAAGTAGTGGCTGGCGATATCGGGGATCTGGTGCGCTTCGTCGAAAATCACCACATCGCTGTCGGGGATCAGCTCCGCAAATCCGCTCTCTTTAACCACCATATCGGCCAGATAGAGGTGATGGTTAACCACCACCACATCGGACTCCATCGCCTTACGCCGCGCTTTGACCACGAAGCATTCTTTATAATGCGGGCAATCGCTCCCCAGACAGTTGTCATTGGTGCTGGTGACTAACGGCCACACAGCGCTATCCTCCGCCACGTCGGTGCAGGTGCTGATATCACCGTCTACCGTGGCCGATGACCATCCGCGTAAGCGCACCAGTTCGCTCAACGCTTCACCGCTCAGATCGCCGCCAGCCAGTGATTGCTGCTCCAGCCGCTCAATACACAGATAGTTCGAGCGGCCTTTGAGTAATGCGACCTGTCCGGTGTACCCCAAGGCGGTGGCGATGCGCGGTAAATCACGTGCGAAAAGTTGGTCCTGAAGGGCTTTCGAACCGGTGGAGACAATGACCTTGCGTTCGGAACGCAGCGCCGGCACCAGATAAGCATAGGTTTTGCCGGTCCCGGTGCCCGCTTCCACCACCAGCGCGTGTTGTTCGACAATGGCACGCTCTACCGCAGCAGCCATATCACGCTGCGGCTCACGCGGTTTAAAACCGTCAATGGCTCGCGCCAGGGTGCCTTCGGGAGAAAAATCGTCCTGTACGGAATGTTTTGTCACACACGCTCTCTATTTGTCACTGCCCAATTGCCACAACCAAAACCGGAAGGAATGCGGTGAAGCTATTGTCCAATTATGCCCTGTGTCTGCCCCGGCAGCCACCCTGCATCGCGATCGCATCGCCTCAGACCGCAGAATCATGGTAGGCTGCAAAACGATTTTTACCTTTAGGATTGATGCAGGGAGACAACCCATGACAGACATTATCAGAATTCGACCAGAAGCCCGCTGGTCCGATGCCGTGATTCATAACGGCACCCTTTACTACATCAGCGTGCCTGAAAATCTGGATGCCGATGCCCAGGCGCAAACCGAAAGCGCCCTGGCACAGCTTGATGCCATCCTGAGTGAAAACGGTTCAGACAAAACGCGTCTGTTGGATGTGACGATTTTCCTTGCCAATGCAGCAGACTTTAGCGCTATGAATGCCGCCTGGGATGCCTGGATAGTGGCAGGTCAGGCACCGGTACGCTGTACCGTAGAAGCGCGTCTGATGAACCCGAAATATAAAGTGGAAATCAAGGCCATCGCCGCGCTGTAGCGTATCGCAGAATACGTTGATGGCCATCGCTAAGCGCCTGCGTTAGAGCTTATTCCTCTTCGTCACTTTCATTATAAGTGACGGCGTCACTTCGATGTTGCCGCCGTAAGTCAGCGGCAACCAGTGCGATGGCCTCTCCGCTGCTCATACCTTCCGCCATCAGCGATTGAATACGTTCAACCGCGTCTTGCTGCTGCGAGTGAGTTAAGGGGGGCATATCATTAAACATTCAATCAGCTTCCTTATACGCCATGGGCGAATTGTGCTAGGCTGACGCACTGGCGTGGCCTATAAACACGCATCATAACGCTAACGACAATATTAATCAGCACCTGCACGATGACATAACACCGATGGATTCTCGTTTACCTGATTTTCACAGACTGCCTTATCAGCCGGATGCCTTGCTGCATCTGTTTGCCCGCTTCGCTCATCAGCCATGGGCCATGCTGCTGCACTCTGGTTTTGCCGATCATCAGCACAACCGTTTCGATATTATGGTGGCCGATCCGGTGGCAACATTGACCACTCACGGCGATGAGACGCGCATCGCACGCGCGGACGGCACCGAGCGCTCTATGCAAGATCCCTTCTTGTTGGTGCGCCAGGCGATGGCACGGGCTGGGATTGCCGCGCGCGCGCATCCCTATATGCCTTTTCAGGGCGGTGCACTCGGCCTGTTTGGTTACGATCTCGGACGACGCGTCGAAACGCTGCCATCACGGGCAGCGCACGATATTCACCTGCCGGACATGGCGGTGGGCATCTACAACTGGGCACTGATCGCCGATCACCAGCAGCAGACGCTTACGCTGGTGACTTATGGTAATCATGAAGCGCGACTGGCCTGGTTATCTGCACCGCCAGATGTGACTTCCCTTGGCGATTTCCAACTGACCACTCCGTGGCACTCCAATATGACACGGGAAGAGTACGGTGTTCGTTTCCAACGCATCCAAGCCTATCTGCGCGCGGGGGATTGCTATCAGGTCAATCTGGCACAACGCTTCAGCGCAGGTTATCAGGGTGACGAATGGCAGGCTTTCCTCTCGCTCTCTGCTGCCAATCGGGCCCCGTTTTCTGCATTTATTCGTTTGCCTGAACATTGTGTCATCAGCGTATCCCCAGAGCGTTTCTTGCAGTTACAAGACCAGCGTATTGAAACGCGCCCCATCAAGGGAACGTTGCCGCGCGCAGCCGATCCTCAGGAAGATGCGCGCCGCGCCACGGCGCTTGCTGCTTCGCCAAAAGATCGGGCAGAGAATCTCATGATTGTCGACCTGCTGCGTAATGATATTGGTCGCGTTGCCGTGCCCGGCAGCGTGCGGGTGCCTGCGCTGTTTCACGTTGAGCCGTTTCCGGCAGTGCACCATCTGGTCAGCACCATTGAAGCACGACTACCCGAAAGCAGCCATGCCACGGATTTGCTGCGCGCCTGTTTTCCCGGTGGCTCTATCACCGGTGCGCCAAAAATTCGCGCCATGGAGATTATCGAAGAGCTGGAACCGCATCGCCGCAACGCCTATTGTGGCAGCATTGGCTATATCAGCGTCTGTGGCACCATGGACACCAGCATTACCATTCGCACACTGATTGCAGAACAGGGGCAGCTTCACTGCTGGGCGGGCGGTGGTATCGTGGCAGATAGCCAGGAACAGGCGGAATACCAGGAAACCTTGGATAAACTGGGTCGAATCCTTCCTCTACTCAACGCGGCGCACAGGTTATGAGTACACTCATTCAGCCAGTAACCTTTCCCTTTCCCCCGCTGACTGACGATTTAGCAAACTTCGTCACGCGCTTTCAGTTGCAGCAGGCACCACAGGCCAAACCGGTGCGTCAAGTGCGTAAAGCAGCTGTGCTGGTGCCGATTGTGTGCCACGCCGACGCCCCGACGTTATTGCTCACCCGGCGTGCCAGTACGCTGCGCAAGCATGCCGGGCAAGTAGCCTTCCCCGGCGGTGCCGCAGACAGCAGCGACACCAGCCTGATCGCCACGGCATTGCGCGAAGCCCAAGAGGAAGTGTCCATTGCCCCTGATGTTGTGACGGTGTTAGGCACCCTGCCGCCGCTGGACAGTGTCAGCGGCTTTCAGGTCACGCCCGTAGTTGGGCTGTTACCGGCAAATATTCGCGTCGCCCCCAATGCCGATGAGGTAGCAGAACTGTTTGAAATGCCGTTGACTGATGCGTTTTCGCTGGCGCGCTACTATCCGCTGGATATTGAACGGCAGCGTCAAACGCATCGCGTCTATCTCTCCTGGTATCGGCAACAGTTTGTCTGGGGGCTGACTGCTGCCATCATTCGTCAGCTTGCCCTTCAAGTCTCTGCCTCAACCGTCTGAAATGTAGCATTTTATTCTGATGCCCCTCTAAGCGGACATTAACCATACATAAATAGTGGTATTTCTATTCCCCTGATTATTCTTACCAACCCCTAGTGTGACGCGGATCTGCTATAAGTTATCTTCACTCGGCGCATAAGTTTTTTTCATGTGAAAAGCTTAATCCCACCATATAAACCCCACTACAATAGCGCGATCTAAGGAGTATTATTCTAAATCTGCGCTTTTGAGGAGCTTTCGCGTGATAAGCGTTTTCGACATGTTCAAGATCGGTATTGGCCCTTCAAGCTCTCATACGGTTGGACCGATGAAAGCCGGTAAGCAATTTGTCGATGATTTGATTGAGCTGGGTAAGCTTAGCGATGTAACCCGCATCGCCGTTGACGTCTATGGCTCGCTCTCCCTGACCGGGAAAGGACACCATACCGATATCGCCATTATTATGGGGCTGGCGGGCAACATGCCCGATACCATCGCCATCGATGCCATTCCGGGATTTATCCGCGACGTGGAACAGCGCGAACGCTTGCTGCTGGCAAACGGTCAGCATGAAGTGGATTTTCCGCTGCACGGCGGCATGAATTTTCGCAGTGAAAATCTCTCCCTGCATGAGAATGGTATGACGATCACTGCGTTTGGCGGCGATCTTCCTCTGTATCGCAACACCTATTACTCTACCGGCGGTGGATTTATCGTTGATGAAGCCCACTTTGGTCAAAGCAGCGCCGGTGACGTTCAGGTGCCATTTCCCTTCCATTCGGCAAAAGAGATGCTGGCGCACTGTAAACAGCACGGCCTATCCCTTTCCGGGTTGGTGATGCGTAATGAGTTGGCGCTACACAGCCGGGATGAGATTGAGCGCTACTTTGCGGATGTATGGCAAACCATGCATGCCTGCATCGAGCGCGGTATCAATACTGAAGGGGTGTTGCCCGGCCCGCTGCGTGTACCGCGTCGCGCCTCGGCGCTGCGTCGCATTCTGGGTGCCGCAGGCAAGCACTCCAACGACCCAATGGACGTGGTCGATTGGGTTAACATGTTTGCACTCGCAGTGAATGAAGAAAACGCCGCTGGCGGCCGCGTTGTAACCGCGCCGACCAACGGGGCGTGCGGGATCGTTCCGGCGGTATTGGCTTATTACGATCATTTTATTGAGCCGATCACCACTGACATTGCCCTGCGTTATTTCCTCGCCTCTGGGGCGATTGGCATACTGTACAAAATGAATGCCTCGATCTCCGGTGCGGAAGTTGGCTGTCAGGGAGAAGTCGGCGTGGCCTGTTCCATGGCGGCTGCGGGTCTGGCGGAATTACTCGGTGCCAGTCCAGAGCAAGTGTGCGTCGCGGCTGAAATTGGTATGGAGCACAACCTTGGTCTGACTTGCGATCCTGTCGCGGGCCAGGTTCAGGTGCCGTGCATTGAGCGTAATGCCATCGCCTCGGTAAAAGCCATCAATGCAACCCGCATGGCCATGCGCCGCACCAGCGAACCGCGCGTATCGCTCGATAAAGTGATTGAAACCATGTACGAAACCGGCAAAGACATGAACGCCAAGTACCGAGAAACCTCGCGCGGTGGGTTGGCCGTGAAAGTGCAGTGTGATTAACAGCGAGTGAGTGGTTGACATTAATGCTCTAAAAGTAAAACCCCTCAACTGAGGGGTTTTTTGTGTGCGCTAGGAGGATTACTCTTCTTCATCCGCGTAAGGATCGGCCAAACGCGTCACTCGCACCAGTTCAATACGGTATTCCGATACGGCCATGACCTCAAAGCGGAAGTGGTGCAGTTCAATCACCTCGCCCAGCTTGGGAATTTCATTGCTGTGCGCCAATAACAGCCCCGCCAACGACGCATATTCTTCTTTCGGATCGACCAGTTCATGGCTGTCCAGTACCTGTTGCAACGTGTGCAAATCGGTGCCGCCTTTCACCAACCAGCCGCCCTCTTCGACCACAATATCCGGCGTTTCATCTTCATCGGGGAATTCACCGGCAATCGCTTCCAGAATATCCAGCGGCGTCACCAGCCCCTGCACCACACCAAACTCGTTGGTGACGACAACCAGACTGCCCTTGGCACGGCGCAATACCGGTAGCAAATTGATGGCATCCAGCGTATCCGGCACCACCAGCGGCGGCGTGGCTGCGGCAAAACTTTCCACATCCACACCGTTATCCAACGCCACCAGCAATTCTTTAGCCCGCACCACACCGACCAACTCGTCCAGCGAACCGCGGCAAACGGGGAACAGGCTGTGCGGCGTATCCAACAGTTGCACGCGGATATCGTCAATCGAACGTTCACAGTCTACCCAGGAGATCTCAGTGCGCGGTGTCATCACACTGCGCAGCGAGCGCGATGCCAGCGTCAAGACACCGCTGATCATATAACGCTCTTCTGCGGCGAAGGTTTCCATCGCGGGCGACGCTGGTTTGGCTTCTTCATCGTCCGAGGCTTTACGCGCCCCCATCAAACGTAGGATCGCTTCGGCAGTTCGCTCACGCATCGGGCGGCGCGACTGGTGCTTAATAAAATTGCGGCGTGCAATCTGGTTAAACAGCTCGATCAGAATCGAGAAACCGATCGCGGCGTACAGGTAACCTTTCGGAATATGGAAGCCGAAACCTTCCGCCATCAAACTCAAACCGATCATCAGCAAGAAGCTAAGGCAGAGCACCACCACTGTCGGGTGGGCATTGACGAAGTTCATGAGTGGCTTGGATGCCAGCAACATCACCACCATTGCAATCACCACCGCCGTCATCATTACCCCGATATGGTTAACCATACCGACAGCCGTAATCACCGCATCCAGAGAGAAGACGGCATCCAGCACCACAATCTGTGCGACAACCGCCCAGAAACTGGCGTGAACTTTGGGCCCGTTATGCTCATGCGGCCGATTTTCCAGCCGTTCATGCAGCTCCGTGGTGGCTTTGAATAGCAAAAATAGCCCCCCCGCCAGCAAGATCATATCGCGCGCGGAGAAACCGTAACTGGCGATAGTGATCAGTGGGTTGGTCAGTTTCACCATCCATGAAATCAGAGACAGCAGCCCCAGGCGCATCAAGAGCGCCAGCGAAAGACCAATAACACGGGCCTTGTCGCGCTGCTTTGGCGGCAACTTATCCGCCAGAATGGCGATAAACACCAGGTTATCGATACCCAGAACGATTTCCAAGACTACCAGCGTCAACAAGCCCGCCCAGATTGAGGGATCTAGCAAAAATTCCATGTCAGACTCCAGAAATGGCGCAAGCAGACAGCATCAACACCGTCGGTGTGATGTGGCGCAGCATAGGGGAAACAGCAAGAAAATAAATACCGCCCTGGCGGCTATCGATAAGTGGGTGACCCATCAGGTCAGCCCCAGAAACAGCACCGGCGCAGGCCGGCTGGGTAAGGAAGGATTGTCGGTGACGGTCCATATAGAGTGGGTCGAAACCCTGTGCCCCTAAGCAATTAAACAGGAGGTTACTCTAGCAGGTTGTTTCGAATTTTTACAAAGATTTCTTTGCTACCCAAAAACGCCGATACGCAACGTTTCTTAACATGCCCGTGATATTGTTCTCAATCACATAACAAACGACGTTTTAACCAGCAAATACGTAAGCAACGTCACACTATTTATTTTTTCAGTGGGTAAAATAAATCGGACATTACACCCATGATGGGGAGCCTGAATCGTTTCATAGCATATAACGCTACAGCGCAACCTTTTTATTCTTTTATGATTCTTGAGTAAAAACTTGCGTTCATACTGATATCACTTCGGTTAACCGATTTCCCCCTTAACCGGATGCATTGAGTACCTTAAATAGAATGAGGAGGTAGCAAGTGAGTATTGCAATTATGTTATGCACTCACGGATCCACCGCCGGGCCGCTGCTGAAAACAGCAGAGATGATTCTGGGTGAACAAAGTAACGTCGCCTGGATTGATTTCGTTCCCGGTGAAAATGCGGAAACGTTAATTGAGAAATATCAGGCTAAGCTCGAAACGTTGGATACGTCGCTTGGCGTGTTGTTTCTTGTTGATACCTGGGGCGGCAGCCCGTTTAATGCCGCCAGCCGTCTGGTCACGGGCAAAGCCAACCATGACGTGATTGCCGGGGTAAATATCCCAATGCTGGCAGAAACGTTTATGGCACGTGATGATAACCCTTCCTTTGAGGAGTTGATCGCCATCGCGCTTGAAGCGGGCCGCACCGGCGTGAAAGCACTAAAAGCCGCTGAGCCTGCCCCCGCTGCCAAACCGGTGGCCAAAGCCGTTGCGCCCGCACAGGTTGGCCCCGGCGGGCATATGAAGATTGGCCTCGCGCGTATCGATGACCGACTGATTCACGGTCAGGTTGCGACCCGTTGGACCAAGGAGACCAATGTCAGTCGCATTATCGTGATCAGTGATGAAGTTGCCGCTGATAACGTGCGCAAAACGCTGCTGACACAGGTTGCGCCTCCCGGTGTCACTGCCCACGTGGTGGACGTCGCCAAAGCGATCCGTGTGTATGAAAACCCGAAATACGCCAACGATCGCGTGATGTTGTTGTTCACCAATCCTACCGATGTGCAGCGTCTGGTCGAAAATGGCGTGGAAATTACCTCCGTGAATATCGGCGGTATGGCGTATCGTCAAGGTAAAACCCAGGTGAATAACGCCGTCTCCATTGATGATAAAGATATCGAGGCCTTCAAGGCGTTGGATGCACGCGGCATCGAGTTGGAAGTCAGAAAGGTCTCCACCGATTCTAAACTTAAAATGATGGATCTGATTGCCAAGGTGAATAGCTAACGACAACAGCATTGCCGCATTGTGGCACGTTAATGCTGTGTCTCGACTATGTTTATTTTGACCATATTTACTCAGACAGTTTTCTCATAGGAGAAGTACAATGGAGATAACAACACTTCAACTTGTGCTGATATTTCTCGTCTCATGCGTCTCGGGGATGGGGTCTATTCTCGATGAATTCCAGTTTCACCGCCCTCTGGTCGCTTGTACGTTGATTGGCGCCGTGCTGGGTGATTTGCAAACCGGGATTATCATCGGCGGGACCCTGGAAATGATCGCGCTGGGATGGATGAATATCGGTGCTGCTGTAGCACCTGATGCTGCACTCGCATCCATCATCTCTACCATTCTGGTTATCGCCGGTGGTCAGGGCGTTGGGGCCGGTATTGCGCTGGCTATTCCGCTTGCCGCCGCAGGCCAGGTATTGACCATTATCGTTCGTACCATCACCGTGGCCTTCCAGCACGCTGCTGACAGCGCAGCGGAACGCGGTAATTTAAACGCCATCAGTTGGATTCACGTTTCTGCCCTGCTGTTGCAGGCGATGCGTATCGCCATTCCGGCGCTGATTGTGGCTGTGTCCGTCGGTACGGAAGCGGTTCACACCCTGCTGAACTCCATCCCTGAGGTGGTGACCAACGGGCTGAATATCGCAGGGGGTATGATCGTTGTCGTTGGTTATGCGATGGTCATCAACATGATGCGCGCTGGCTACCTGATGCCGTTCTTCTATCTTGGCTTCGTTACTGCCGCCTTCACCCAGTTCAACCTGGTTGCGCTGGGGGTTATCGGTATTGTCATGGCGATCATGTACATCCAGTTAAGCCCGAAATACAACAAGGCGCAGGGGCAACCCGCCAGCGCATCGGGCAGCAACGATCTTGATAACGAACTGGACTAACAGGGGTGAAAGAAATGGTTGATTCAACACAAGAGAAAAAACTGACGCCCAGCGATATTCGTGCGGTGTTTATTCGCTCCAACCTGTTTCAGGGCTCGTGGAACTTCGAACGTATGCAGGCGCTGGGGTTCTGTTTTTCCATGGTGCCGGTCATTCGTCGTCTGTATCCAGAAAACTCGGAAGAGCGTAAACAGGCGATCAAACGCCATCTGGAGTTTTTTAACACGCAACCTTTCGTGGCAGCGCCAGTACTGGGCGTCACCATGGCGATGGAAGAACAGCGTGCCAACGGTGCCCCGATTGATGACGGTGCGATCAACGGTCTGAAAGTCGGTCTGATGGGACCGTTGGCCGGTGTCGGCGACCCGATTTTCTGGGGAACCGCCCGTCCGGTGTTTGCCGCGCTGGGTGCGGGTATCGCCATGAGTGGCAGCCTGCTCGGCCCTGTCTTGTTCTTCGTGCTGTTTAACATGGTACGTCTGTTGGTGCGCTACTACGGCGTGGCTTACGGTTACCGTAAAGGCATCGATATCGTCAGTGATATGGGCGGCGGCTTCCTGCAAAAGATGACTGAGGGGGCATCTATCCTCGGCCTGTTTGTCATGGGGGCGTTAGTTAACAAATGGACCCATGTAAACATCCCGATGGTAGTTTCGCGTGTCACCAATCAGAACGGTGAGACCACGGTCACCACGGTGCAATCGATCCTTGATCAATTGATGCCTGGCTTAGTACCGCTGCTGCTGACCTTCGGTTGTATGTGGTTGTTACGGCGAAAAGTGAATGCCCTGTGGTTGATTATCGGCTTCTTTGCCATTGGTATTTTTGGCTACTGGATTGGGCTGCTGGGCGTTTAATAGCAACAGCCCTTGGCAACGACGATGGGCGGTGTGTGCGCCACTCATCGTCAGCAAGCCTGTGATAAACTAGCGGACGCGCCGTGACTCACGCCGCGTCCTTTATTTTTTGCTCCACATCGCGGTTAGCTCAACGCAACAACGCAGGAGAATGCTATGTCAACAACGGATATTGTGCTGATTGTCGTTATTGCGCTTATGTTGGCGTATGCCATCTTTGATGAATTTATCCAACCACTGCGTCAGGGAGGCACCCGTTTGCTGGTACCGTTGCGTCGCACCAATCGACTCGACACGCTGATTTTCGTCGGTCTTATCGGCATCCTTATCTATCAAAATATCACTCATAACGGTACGGTATTAACCACCACGTTATTAATATCCCTGGTGGCAATATCGATATATCTCTCTTATATTCGCCGACCAAAATTACTATTCAAGGCAACTGGTTTTATCTATGCCAACATCTTTATTCCTTATACCCGCATTCGTAACATGAATTTATCCGAAGATGGTGTACTTGTGGTCGAATTGGAAAAGCGTCGCTTACTGATCAACGTGCAACAATTAGATGACCTTGAAAAAATATATAAATTTATGGTTGAAAATCAATAATATAAATAAATCGATTTTTGATGCATCGCGTGTTTTCAGCGAATTCCCACACAATGATTGCTCATATTTAACCCTGTTAACACTGTTATTATTTTGTAAATTTAACACTTCATATGATAATGAAAATAATTATCAATTACATTTAAAGCGATAATAATGAAATCCCTGCTTTTTATCGGTTGTTTCACGCGTAAATATTATGATAAGGTTGCGCCGTCATTTGGGGAGTAGCCAATTTCTGAATATCGGATTCAGAAATGCCCGTATCAACATACTCGTTTTATGCCGAAGGATTGTCAGTACATGCGTCATGCAGAAGCGTGTGTGTGGCAACGGGCATAGTAAAAACGTGGTGCGGGCGGCAGTGATGCAGGCGAGACCATAGACACATGTCCCCTATTTAGGTTGGGAAGGCGACATGTGGATATGGAGAACCGCCCAGCCGAGGCTATTGCTATGAATCTTTCTGCTACGCTTATTCTTGCTTTTGGCATGTCGATGGACGCCTTTGCAGCGTCCATTGGTAAAGGTGCCGTCTTGCACAAACCCCGCTTTCGTGATGCGGTCCGTACCGGATTAATCTTTGGGCTGATTGAAGCCATTACCCCCCTTATAGGCTGGGCGCTGGGTTTCTTCGCCAGTCAATATATCATTGAGTGGGATCATTGGGTTGCTTTCACGCTGCTGCTCATCTTGGGTGGTCGCATGATTATGCAAGGCATGAGCAGTTCGCCCAACGAAGACAATGAGCCAGTGCGTCGTCACACGTTGTTTGCTCTGGTTTGTACCGCCATCGCCACCAGTCTCGATGCCATGGCAATTGGTGTGGGTCTGGCCTTCTTGCAGGTCAATATCTTCCATACCGCGATGGTTATCGGCTGTGCCACCATGATTATGGTGACGCTGGGCATGATGATTGGTCGCTATATCGGTCCGCTGATGGGGAAAAAAGCTGAAATTTTTGGCGGTGTGGTGTTGGTAGGTATTGGTAGCAACATTCTCTACGAACACCTGTTCAGTGTTGCCTGATGGGGAAATCGTTAAAAAAGGGAGCGCAGGCTCCCTTTTTTAATGCGTTTAGTCAGCATTTCGCTGATGAAAGCGGATAATGAAGTCCGTCTCACAGGCAAAGTGCTCGGTATCCAACAGTTGCTGTTTGACCGCTTGCGACGCGCGCCAGGCAAAGGGCGTCATTTGTAATAACGCCGCTGCCTCATCACCGGATAATGACATTCCGTATGCCAGCGTGTGTTCTTCTTGCAGCGTAAATCCCGGCAGCACCTCCGCTTTTACCGGATGCAGCATGACAGCATCATAGACCTGCGCCTTAAGCTGATACAAATGACGCGGACCGGGAGAAACAGTAATCACCCACCCTTGCGCTTTTACAGTTCTCGCCAACTCTTCCCCGTCGCAAGGCGCATAAATTTTCAGTATTCCATCCAGCGTCGCATCCCCGAACGGTAAACGTCGGCTTGAGGCAACGCAAAATTCAACCGCCGTATAGCGTTTTGCGGCCCGCTGAATGGCTGCTTTAGAGATGTCCAGGCCGAAAATTTGCACTGTCGGTAACGCGTCCGCCAATGCCCCGGTGTAATACCCTTCACCACAGCCGATATCCAACAATGCCTGCGCCTGTGAGGCAAGCACGCGATGGATATGTTGCAACAATGCGGCTTGCAATGGTTGATAATGGCCGGCATCCAGAAAAAGACGACGGGCGCGCATCATCTCTGCGTTATCACCGGGCATTTTCGAACGCTTAAACTGCACCGGTAACAGATTGACGTACCCTTCTCTGGCACGATCGAAATGGTGCGCACCGCATGACCATTGGCGATCGTTAGCCAGTAGCGGCTGATGGCAGAGCGGGCATTGATAGAACATGGACATATTTTCCTACAGAGCGATAACAACGCGAGCGGATAGGTGGCAAGGGAAATGGCAGACAACAAAAAACCCGCACCATGGCGGGTTTTGCACCGGAAACGGTAATTACAGCGCGGTTACGTTAACAGCAGAAGGACCTTTCTGGCCGTCTTGAATTTCGAACTCTACGCTCTGGCCTTCGGCCAGCGTTTTAAAACCGGTACCTTGGATTGCAGAGAAGTGAACAAACACGTCTTTGCTGCCGTCAGCAGGCGTAATGAAACCAAAACCTTTGGACTCATTGAACCACTTAACCTGACCTTTAATCTTTGCCATTTTACACATTTCCTTTAATTGTTTAAACCGCCCAAAGGCGTTATACAGACAAACCAAAGTCGTTACTGCTTTGAGGCACCAAGATAAAGATCGGCAGAGAAGTAGTGCGCAACGCTAACGGTTGTATCATTAACTTCCTTACTGAAAATGCCACTCATATACAGAACTGTACCTCGTTTCACCCAGATGCGTTATTACACACTCTGAAAACGATGGCAAGCCATTTTTTTTCAGTCGCAGAGCTGCCGCACAAAATAAGGCTTTACCCCTTGTAACTGCTGCATGAAACCCTCCGTTGGCATCACAAATAGACTACCGATAACCTACTGAATATGTGTGGTTTATTTATTAATCCGTAAAATGTAACTCCCTGAGAATCCTTGCTACCGTTAAGGCGCGTTTACCATAGCAAAATGTTATAAATTTAGAACTTATTTACGATAAGAAAATAAAATGAATGGTTCCTTATTATTATTCTACAGGGAGGAAAATGCGTCGCCTGACACACATGCCTCCCTCTAGGATCCATTAATACCCTTGAACCATTACGCCAACTAATAACGCCAGTACCACCAAGAGAATGATGCTGGCCATCTTCCAGCGTCTTTCTGATTTTGCTCCCATTGCGAATACCCTCCCAACATCGCATACTTCCATTGCACACTTTCTGGTATATCGGCCGATCAACGATTTTTTTTATGCATGATGTGCCGCCATACATCATTTAGCCGCCAAAGAAAAAACACCATAAACACAGCAGCAACAGTTAGACTTCATTCGTTACGTTAAGTAAGATTTGTTAACCATAATCACGATTTTACAACAGGACGACATTCGGGATATGCAAGGATCGCGCATAAGCACACGGCAGTGGATAAAAACAGGGTATCAGCGTCGCAGTTATTGCAAGAGACACTTGACTTAAATGCGATTGAGAATTATTTTCATTTAATAATTAACCATCGCGACTTGTAAGGATATGTCTATGCGTTTCTTTCAGGCCTTCACCCCTTCTCGGATTGTAAATCTTACCCTGCCTCTGGCGCTCCTCGCCGCATTTACTCTCGCCTCACCCGCGAATGCCAAAGACAAACTCAAGGTGGTGACCACCTTTACCATCATTCAGGATATCGCGCAGAACATCGCGGGAGAGGCGGCTATCGTGGAATCAATCACCAAGCCGGGCGCAGAGATCCATGACTATCAGCCCACACCGCGGGATATCGTCAAGGCACAATCTGCTGATCTTATCTTGTGGAACGGTTTGAATCTGGAGCGCTGGTTTAGCCGCTTCTTTGAAAACATCAAAGATGTTCCGGCCATTACGGTCACGGAAGGAATAACACCATTGCCCATCCGTGAAGGGGCTTATAACGGCAACCCAAACCCACATGCCTGGATGTCCCCCAGCAACGCCTTAATTTATGTCGAAAACATCCGTAAGGGGCTGGTGCAATACGATCCGGATAATGCGGAGATCTATAATCGTAACGCAAAAGCTTATGCGGAAAAAATCACCGCACTGGATGCCCCCCTGCGTGAGCGTTTGGCTAGAATTCCAGAAGCACAACGCTGGCTCGTTACCAGCGAAGGGGCTTTTAGCTACCTCACCACCGATTATCAGTTCAATGAAGTCTATCTGTGGCCGATCAATGCCGATGAGCAGGGTTCTCCCCAGCAAGTGCGCCGCGTGATCGACACCGTGCGTGAAAAACATATCCCCGTGGTGTTCAGCGAAAGCACCATTTCTGATAAACCCGCCAAGCAGGTCAGTAAAGAAACCGGCGCGAAATATGGCGGCGTGTTGTATGTTGACTCATTGTCTAATGAAAAGGGTCCGGTTCCCACCTATCTGGATCTGCTGCAAACCACGGTGAACACCATCGCCGAAGGATTCAACCAATGAGTCATATACCTGAATTAGCCCTCACCGTCGACGATGTCTCCGTGACGTACAGCAACGGCCATCAGGCGATTCGAAACGCCTCTTTTTCACTGGGCGGCGGCACGATCTGCGCACTGGTCGGGGTCAACGGCAGCGGAAAATCCACCCTTTTCAAGAGCATTATGGGTCTGGTGAAGCCCTCTTCAGGCCAGGTACGTCTTAACGGTGAAGCTATTAGTGAGGCGTTGAAAAAAAATCTCATCGCCTATGTGCCACAAACGGAAGAGGTTGACTGGAATTTTCCCGTGCTGGTTTCCGATGTGGTGATGATGGGGCGCTACGGCAAAATGAATTTTTTGCGCATCCCGCGCCAGCAAGATCGTGACGTAATAAACGATGCCATGGCCCGCGTCGGCATGAGCGCACTCAGTCAACGGCAAATCGGTGAACTCTCCGGCGGCCAAAAAAAGCGGGTGTTCCTGGCGCGCGCCCTGGCACAACAAGGGTGTGTGCTACTGCTGGATGAACCCTTTACCGGCGTTGATGTGAAAACCGAAAACGCCATTATCGATCTGTTGCGCACCCTACGCGACGAGGGACATTTGATTTTGGTGGCGACCCACAACCTCGGCAGCGTACCTGAATTTTGCGACAACGTAATTCTGGTCAACCGCACCGTGCTGGCGGCCGGTCCTACTGCGACCACGTTTACCCAGAGTAATCTGGAGAAAACCTTTGGCGGCGTACTGCGCCACATTAATCTCGGTGGAGAGCACCTGCACGATGACGACGATGCCCGAACCGTCACCGTATTGACCGATGACGAACGCCCTGCCGTCTTCTACGGTTCAACCCCCAGTGACACACCGGCATTCCGCTCCCGGCCAGAGGATAACTAACGTAGATGTTTGAACTTTTGTTGCAACCGTTTCATTACAACTACATGGTGAAGGCGATTTGGGTAAGCGCCATCGTGGGCGGTGTCTGCGCCTTTCTCTCCGCTTATCTGATGCTCAAAGGCTGGTCACTAATGGGGGATGCGCTCTCCCACTCTGTGGTGCCCGGCGTCGCCGGCGCCTACGCACTAGGGTTGCCCTATGCTGCTGGCGCTTTTTTTACCGGGATGCTGGCCGCCTTGGCAATGACGCTTATCCGTCACATCACACGTTTGCGTGAAGATGCCATTATCGGCTTTATCTTCTCCACGTTTTTTGCCGCCGGGTTGCTGATCATCTCCCTCAACCCCACCTCGGTTAATGTGCAGTCGATTATATTTGGCAATATCCTCGGCATTGCCGATGAGGACGTGCTTCAGGTCGAAATCATCATTGGCATCACCTTCATCATCATGTGCGTGCTGTGGAAAGATCTGCTGGCGGTGTTTTTTGATGAGAACCACGCCCGTTCCATTGGTTTATCGCCGCTGAAGCTCAAAATTCTCTTTTTCACCCTGCTCAGCGCCTGCACCGTGGCCGCACTGCAAACGGTAGGCGCTATTCTGGTGATTGCTATGGTGATCACCCCGGGGGCTACCGCTTACCTGTTAACCGACCGCTTTGGCCGACTGATTGTGATTGCCATTGGACTCGGTGCCATCAGCAGCGCGTTGGGTGCCTATCTCAGTTTTTATCTTGATGGCGCAACGGGCGGTGTCATTGTCACGTTGCAAACGCTGATTTTTCTGCTGGCGTTTCTGTTTGCCCCGAAACATGGCTTGCTGGCAACACGGCGCGCGCGCCACCGTGCGGCGGAAGGAGATCTGCAATGAGCCTGCTGTTTGATTGGATTCTGGAGCCGCTTGCCTATCCGTTCATGCAACGTGCGCTGCTGGCTGCCGTCGTCACGGGCGTTGTGTGCGCGGTACTCTCCTGCTATCTGGTGCTTAAAGGTTGGTCGTTAATGGGGGATGCCATCTCCCATGCCGTACTGCCCGGTATTGTTGTGGCATTTTTGCTCGGTATTCCCTTTGCGGTAGGTGCCTTTGCCTCTGGCGTGCTGTGTGCGCTTGCCACCGGTTATCTGAAAGAACATAGCCGCGTCAAAGAAGATACCGTTATGGGTATCGTTTTCTCTGGCATGTTCGCCCTTGGGTTGGTCATGTTTGCTCGTGTCGATACCGACCAACATCTGTCGCATATTCTTTTTGGTAATGTGTTAGGGATCACCGCACAAGAGTTGACGCAAATTCTGCTTATTGCCGGTGTTACGCTGGTGATTGTCATGCTTAAACGCCGCGATCTGATGCTGTATTGCTTTGATCCACACCATGCCCGCGTGATTGGCCTGCCAGTCAAATGGCTCCACTACGGTTTGCTTTGCCTGCTGGCGATGACTATTGTTGCCTCGCTGCAAGCCGTTGGGGTTATTCTGGTCATCGCCATGCTGATTGCTCCCGGTATCGTCGCGTTTATGGTGTGTAAAACCTTCGATGGTATGCTGATCGTCGCCACCTGCGTATCAGTGTTTTCCTGCGTTAGCGGTACGCTGATCAGTTTTTATCTGGATGGCGCAACGGGGCCCTGTATTGTGTTGGTGCAAGCGCTGTTTTTCGCACTGGCTTTGGCCGTTCATCAGGTTCGTACCCGACGTCAGCGTAGCGCGCAAACCGCATTGTCTTGACCCGATAGTGCGTTTTTTAGCCCGCGGCTGACGATTCAGGCTATACTGCTCTAGGTTTCAGACGCAGAGGGCGATTGCCCATGCTGTGCGGCAGCTTCAGGTTTACTGATAAGGAATACGCTAAGGTAACAATCTCTACGTAACATCATCAACGGGGGTGGCGCTATGTGGCAAGCAATCGGCAAGCTATTGGATGAGCATCTTGGAACCGCTGATATCTTCGAGTACCAGGCGTGTGAAGCTGGCGAGATGCACACCGTCTGGCAGGTGAAATACGGGGAATATGATGTTTTCGTTAAGAGCGATATCCGTGAGATGTTGCCCAAATTCACCGCTGAAGCCGATCAACTCTCGCTGCTGGCTCGCAGTCGTACGGTGCGAGTCCCTGCCGTGTATGGCGTCGGCAGTTCACGCGACCACAGCTTTCTGCTGATGGAATACCTCGCCCCCAAACCGCTGGATGCTCACAGTGCCTGGTGCCTCGGCGAGCAACTGGCGCATCTGCATCAGTGGAGTGACCAGCCACAGTTCGGTTTGGATTTTGACAATGACCTCTCAACCACGCCACAGCCTAATAGCTGGCAGCGGCGTTGGGCCACGTTCTTCGCCGAACAGCGCATTGGCTGGCAGTTACAGTTGGCTGCCGAAAAAGGGATGTACTTCGGTGATATCGATTCGTTGATCATGCAGGTGGAATCGCGTTTGGTCGGGCATCAACCACAACCCTCGCTGCTACACGGCGATCTTTGGCCCGATAACTGTGCCAGTTATCACGATGGCAGTTTCCTGTTCGATCCTGCCTGCTATTGGGGTGACAGAGAGTGCGATTTGGCGATGTTACCCCTCACCCCCTCACTGCCGCCACAAATCTATGACGGTTATCAAAACGTCTGGCCGCTGGATAAAGGCTTTATCGAACGCCAGCCGCTCTACCAAATCTATTATCTGCTTAACCGGGCAAATCTGTTTGGTGGGCAACATATTACTGCGGCACAACACGCTATTGAGCAGCAGTTGACCACGTGAATCACGCCGCCCTTGCACATCATGGCGCAAGGGCGGCAACGGTTGTCACACCGGAACGCCCAACAGGCGCAAAACCAGATAACCGGCAACGGCGGTAACGAGCGGCATGATATAAAGCGGAAAATATTGCAGAAATATCGTGTGGTGCGGCACTTCTGCCCGTGATGCCAGTTCTTCACGGGTGCGCCCCTCATTCCCCTTCATTTTCTCCAGAATCACCTGATCCTCAATGCCCTCACGCACCGCCCGCGCCTGCCGTGACATGCGCGCGCCGCTCACTTGCAGCGCCAGCCCAACAAAAATCAGCAGATAGATAATCCAGAACATGATACTGGCCACGGCGAAGGGCCGGGAGAAATCCGGCATCGGCGAATTGTACCAAAAAAGGTTAAGAAACGGCGTGTTAAAGCGCGTCATGTCGACCATAAGGTGCAGGAAATCCAGAAGTACCGCGTCAATGCCCTGCTTTTTTTGCGTATATTGATAGACATAGTTTGCCAGCGAAATGCAGGTTGAGAGCAGAGCCGGGATAAAAAGGATCCATCCTGCAATGCGTTTTATAATCGCAATAAGACCCGCCTGTTGGTACGTCATGAGTTCCCCTTATAAATGACGCGATAAAATAGCCTTCACCCGGCGCGATCGACACCGGGATAGTGGGCAGGCAACGCCGAAACAGAAGCCGCTGGCATATCCCGTTGCATTATAACCATAATAACCGTTTATAGGCAGTGCAGGCAGCACGACACAACGTCCCATGACATGGAAAACTGTGGTAGCCTGCGAGTCACAGGGCTGAGATGAACGGACTGGAAACGGCCCCTTCAGCCCAATAACGGCTTTTTACCTGACAGGAGACGTAGATGTCTGTAGCTAACGCGCCTCGTGCCGCCTTGTTTGATATGGACGGCTTGCTGATCGATTCAGAACCTTTATGGGAGCAGGCTGAGGTAGAAGTGATTGCGGCACTAGGGGTGGATACCTCAGTGCGCGATACCCTGCCCGATTTGTTAGGCTTGCGTATCGACCTGGTGGTTGACCTGTGGTACCAGTACGCCCCCTGGAAGACCCCCAGCCGCAGTGAGGTCGTCAAGCGTATTATCGCCCGCACCCTTGAACTGGTGGATGAACGCCGCCCACTCCTGCCCGGCGTGGAGCACGCCTTGCAATTGTGCCGTGAACAGGGTTTTCGCATCGGACTGGCTTCCGCCTCTCCCCTGTTTATGCTGCAACACGTGCTGCACACTTTCGGTTTGACGCACTATTTCGATACGCTGGCCTCTGCGGAATCGCTGCCTTTCAGTAAACCGCACCCGCAGGTCTATTTAAACGCGGCGCAGGCGTTGGATATTTCACCGCTGCGTTGTGTCACACTGGAAGACTCTGTCAACGGCATGATTGCCACCAAAGCCGCGCGTATGCGCTCCATCGTGGTACCCAGCACTGCGCATGCTCGGGATCCGCGCTGGGTACTGGCTGACAAAACGTTGAATTCACTGCAAGCGTTAACACGGGAAGATTTGACAGGAAACTGAAGGGTCTGGCAGAACGCATAAACCGGCCAAGCGTCTGGCCGGTTTACCACGCGATAAAGCGGCTGCGCTTAGAGGAAATCAGCGCGTTTCGGATTGAAGGTATCAATCAGGATGCTGCCATCTTCCAATGACACCACACCGTGCATTTCATTCTTAACGGCCAGATAAGCATCGCCCGCTTTCAGAATGTGTTTTTCGCCTTCAATCACCACTTCAAAGCTGCCCGCAGCAACGTAGGCGATCTGATCGTGGATATCGTGCTTATGCGGCGTGCCGATAGCGCCTTTATCAAAATGTACCAACACCATCATCAGGTTGTCAGTCCAGGTCATGATTTTGCGTTTAATACCGCCGCCCAGTTCTTCCCACGGGGTTTCATCATCAATAAAGTAGCGTTTCATGGTCACTCCTTCCTATTCATTGTTATGGCCTAATTCCCAACGGGATGCGGGTAGGCACAGCATACGGATTGCGCCATTTTAGTAACATTCGTTACGAACGAAACTGAAAAGGTGTAAAAGCATGACGGCCTTCAAGAAATAAATAAAACAATATTTCACTTTTATTGAATTACTATACCATCAGCTTCATGCTTCTCCAAACATGAAAGCGTCGGGCGCGCACCGGAACAGGTCAGGTTGTTACTGCCACGCATCCTGTCTTGTTTTGCCCGGCGCTTTCGTTCCACCGACAGTGGGCAAGCGCAAAGGTTGCGTACCAAGAACCAGTAGCAGCATGCAGACGTGGCTAGCGGCATCTCGGTTCTTTACTACACTTCTCTGGTTTCACCAATGAAAGCAATACGGTAGCAATTCTGACCGATAGCACGCTGACAATCTCACACATTTTTTTAACAGATAACGCGATACGTTCCAACAATGCGTTTTCTTTAATATATATTTCAATTAGTTAGTTAAAACAAGACGGCGAACACCTTGCTAAAACCGCCTTCTTAAAAAAAATCAAAACAACGTTCCGACTTTGATCACACTTTCGAGATTGCGTGCATGACGAGTAGGCAAATAGCGCAATATAATCAATCGAAACAGTGTTTCTATTTATAAGGAACTGCAACGCAGTTCGATAAGAAGGTTCTCGATGAGTATTTTTACGACTTTACGCACCAGCCCAGAAACGACGCTCAACGAATGGTTAGCTGCTTTGGCTAGTCATGTCGCTCGCGTATCGCAGGCCGCCCAAAGTCATAAAAATCCCTCGCCTCTGCGGGCAGATGGCTTCGACATCACCACGCAGGAACCCGTAGTATGGAAATTCCCGGATGGCCATGATGCGCCTATCGCGAATTTCGCCAGCCAACAAAACTGGTTAAGAACACTAAGCGCCATGAGCGTTATTACCGGCGATGCCCGTTATGAACAGCAGGCGACGGATTACACGAACTATTTCTTAACACACTATGTCGATGATAACAGCGGTCTGTTCTATTGGGGCGGACACCGTTTTATCAACCTGGATACGTTAGGCAGTGAAGGGCCTGAATCCAAAGCCATGGTGCACGAATTAAAACACCATCTGCCCTATTACGCGCTGTTGCACCGTGTCGACGCAGAAAAGACGTTGAACTATTTACAGGGCTTCTGGAATGCCCATGTTGAAGATTGGCAGCAGTTGGATCTTGGTCGCCACGGTGATTACGCCAAAACGCGCGATCCGCAGGTTTTTGAGCACGCGCGCCGTGATGTGGTTGACCCGGCTCTCTGGCCAGAACTGCCGCTGACCAAAGGATTGACCTTCGTCAACGCGGGCACCGACCTGATTTACGCCGCCTTTGCTTATGCTGGCTTTACCGGCGATGCGTCAGCGGCGGCGTGGGGTAAACATTTATATCGTCAGTACGTGCTGGCTCGTAACCCTGAGACAGGGATGCCGGTGTATCAGTTCAGTTCACCGTTGCAACGCCAACCGGTACCAGAAGATGATAACCAGACGCAATCCTGGTTTGGCGACCGCGCGCAGCGTCAGTTTGGTCCTGAATTTGGCGTTATCGCCAAAGAAGCCAATGTTCTGTTCCGTGACATGCGCCCGTTATTAATTGATAACCCGTTGGCGATGTTGGATATTCTTCGCCAGCAGCCCGATAGCGACATCTTGGCCTGGGTAATTTCAGGGTTAAAGAATTACTACCAGTACGCCTATGACGTGGTCAGCAACACGCTGCGACCCATGTGGAACAACGGCCAGGATATGACCGGCTTCGTTTTCCCGCGTGATGGTTATTACGGCAAGAAAGGCACCACCTTAGCCCCCTTCGCGCTCGAAGGTGATTATTTACTGCCGTTGGTGCGTGCTTATAGCTTGAGCGGTGACGATGAGCTGTACGCCCTGATTGAGACTATGGCAACGCGCGGCGAGCAAGATGGTCTGGAAAACAGCGCTACGCCTTTCCTGCTGGTTGCTTTGACGGAACTGGCGGAAAAAACGCAGTCCACCGTATGGGCAGAACGCGCCTGGCGCGTAGCGGAAACCTTATTCAAACAGCATTTTCATGATGGTTTGTTTGTTCGTTCGGTACAACATCGTTATTTACGCTTGGATGATCCTCTTCCGCTGGCATTACTGACGTTTGTTGCTGCTTGTCACGGTAAACGTGACGCGGTACCGGCACTTTTGACGCAGGGTGGATACGTCCACGGTGATTTTCGCTTTAA